>JAHDCS010000015.1 GCA_020629755.1 Flavobacteriales bacterium
CAAATCCTTTGCGCGCAAAGGATTTTTCTCAGTATAACTTATCCGAATGGTTTTAGCATTTGCATTTAAAATATCAATACTTAAATTTCTCTGGACAGTATTAGCTAATTCATTTAAATCATTAAAAACTATATAATGATTAGATGGAAATTTACCCGATGAAAATGCATGATCTTTTAATCTTAAATAAAAAGAAAAATTTGGCAATACAATTAAGTCATTGACCTTAAAACTGTTTTTATAACTTTTTTGATTGTGGGTGTAAGAGACCTCTACTTGTTGTTCAGAAGTAAAACTAATAAAGATTTTAGATTTAAAAATTGACGAGTCAAGTTTTATGGGCTCAATTGAAAAAAATGAAGACGTATACAAATCAAAATCTAAAAGATATCCCGAATTGTAATATGAAATTTGAATGGGCATTTTTTCAAGCACCCGTTTTATAAATGTCTTAGACCTTAAGTATTCTACATCTGCAAATAAATCATCTTCAATAACAGCAAAGCCTTTTTCAGACAATACTTTATCGGCCTGATTGTTATTTCTTATTTGGATTATTGACTCTGATTGGTATGTTCTTTGCGTGTATTTATTGATTAAAAAAGCCAAAAACATAAACACAAGAAACAATAAGACTATCCAAGGCAATGTCTTTTTCAAAACATATAAGATCAACCCCGTACTAATACGAACCGGACTTGATTGTTCTTGTATATTATTTATTGGTACCTGAGACAATGGCTATTATTGATTACGTAAAATTTGCCAAGAAATCAAAAGCCCGAGCGTTGAGGCGACTAAAGAGAGTAATGGAGAAATCTCTTCTAATGACTCTCTAATAAAATTAAAGGATGGTCTTACGTAAATAACATCATTCGCTTGCATAATCATACCCGCATGCTGCACACCATCCATACGCGATAGATCAATGTTATACACCTGGGTTTCGCCATTAATATCGCGTAAAACATAAATCTCTCTGGAGCGGGCATACTTAGAAATCCCCCCAGCTAAACCCAAAGCTTCAATTAAAGTGGTATTTTCATTTTTTAAAGGCACCACCCTACCATTATGTCCTTCGCCCGTAAAAACAACCACTCTTTTGTTGGCAATAGAGAGTTGTACAAACGGATTAATATAATACTCACTATACTTAGATTCTAAATGCATTTCTGCCTCTTTTAAAGAGTATCCATTCAAGTTAACCCGACCTATCACAGGTAATTTAACTTGGCCATCTTGCTCAACAACATAGGTTGATTGTTCATCCAAATATTGGTTATTTTCAAAGTTCTCAAATGTGGTTACATCTACAAGCTTATAGCCGTCTTTAGAATAAATTTTAAAGTTCAATATATCATTAGGTGCTATTGTATATTGAAGATTAGTAGAATCAGTGAGTGCATCAAACACAAAGCCTTTTTTTGCTTTAAACATGATTGAAGGCTGAAAGAGCCTACAAGAAGAAAGTAGAACCAAGAAAAAAAAATATAAAACCCAGTGTTTTCTCATGATAAAAAATCGAACCCAAATCTAAAGATTTAAAGAGACCTTGACAAATTAAAAGAGTTCTTTTCAAAAAGCGTAATAAGATTTTAAATTTTAGTTTTGGCAAGAACTCTAAAAGCTTAGCAATTCATAAGCCTGGTATATAATTGGTGCATATTTTCACACAACACCTGATATGAAAATTTTTGTAACACAAATGCTTTTGCTCTTAAAGCATTGGCTTGCGCATTTTGATTCTTATTGATTAACATTGAAAGGTTTTTAGTATATCCTTCCAAATCATTTGGGGCAGACAATAATACAGATCCGCTTTGCTCAACAACATCTTCAATGCCACCAACACGGGTTGATACAATCGGTTTTTGTGCTGCTTGCGCTTCTATTAAACTTACTGGAGTACCTTCATTTAAAGAACAAAGCGCTACAACATCTAATCCATGATAGGCCCAAGGAATATCTTTAATCCAAGAGGTAAATATAAAAAACTGTTCTAAATTAAAGTCTGACACCATTTGAATCAGCTCCTTTTTAAGCTGCCCGTCTCCTACAATAAAGACTTTTATATTTGTTTGCCCTCTGTCTACCAATTTTTTAATTGCTTTAATTAAAAATTGATGATTCTTTACAGGCACCAATCGCCCCACAATACCAATAGCTATGATTTGTTTATCAAGATTGTATTTCAATCTAAAATCTTTTCTATTCTGCTTTGTATTTTCAGAAAATCTTTTCAAATCAAAGCCTAATGGAACAATCTCAAATTTTTCATTTGATGCAATCTTATGCTGATCTACCAATTCTTTTTTTTGGATATGACTTATCGCAATAAGCGCCGTTGATTTTTGTGCTAAAAACCGTTCAATTTTTTTATAAATTAGGGTCTTTATTTTAGAAAAATAAGAATGAAATACATGCCCATGAAACGTATGCACCACACACTCAACGCCCTCTAAATAAGCCGCATAACGACCAATCGCACCTGCCTTAGAGGCATGAGTATGTACAATATCAGGTTCAAACTCACGAATGATTTCTCTTATTTTTTTAAAGGCTTTAAAATCTTTGCGCAAATTTATCTCTCTGGACATTTCAGGGATCTCCGTGTAGGTGATATTAAGCCGATCTAAAATAAATGCTGAGCTTCCTTCAGACGCTAACTTTGCCCCCCCTATGAGTAGTGTTTGATAATGTTCAGGCAGATACTTAGACAGGTAGGCCACATTGTAGGTTGGCCCCCCTAAATTGAATCGATTAATGATTCTTAATATTTTTATCTTTCTGTCTTTCATGCTGTTTAGCTCATGTATTTTTCATGCCATTTTTGAAAAACAAAATATGCCCAAATCGTTCGTCCAGAATCTTCAGGATTTGCACTTAAAAACTTAGTATATACACGCTGTAAAACCTCAGCATTAAATAATTTTTGTGCATGAATATAGTGAGGCGAAAAATAATAGTCTAACTTTTCTTTCAGACTATTTTTGAGCCAAAAATCAATAGGTATTTCAAAGCCTTTTTTGGGGCGCTCAAAAATTTGTCTAGGCAAATATGCCTTATACGTCTCTCTCAATATTTTTTTAGCATATCGGCTGTTTATTTTATACTCTGAGGGCAATGTATTGACAAACTCTATTATTCTATAATCTAAATAGGGTGAGCGAACCTCTAAACTATTTGCCATACTCATGCGATCTACTTTAACAAGCATATCTGAAGGCAAAACCAAAGATTGATCAGTCAAAAGCACTGCTTGTAGCTCATCTACAGAATTGTTAAAATAATCTACATAAGCCTCTTTTGAGACAGCCTGTTCGGTTGCTAAAAGCTCGCTGAGTCCATTAACGTGAGAAAAGCCTGCCCACATCCAATATCTCTCTTTAGGCGAAAGCACCACTCCTTTTTTAAACCGTTTGAGTTGTCTGTATGTGTTTGATAAAAAATTATCTCTTGAAGAACGAACAGGCAGACCTGTAGGCAGACATCGCCATACCGCTTTTTCTAAAGCTGATAAGGTTTGCATTTTATAAACGGCTCTATGCTTATTATAGCCAGAAAAAACCTCATCTGCCCCATCTCCAGAAAGTGCTACCGATATACGCGCTTTTGCTTTTTTAGCTAAAAAATAAAGCGCTAAGGCTGATGAATCGGCAAAAGGCTCACATAGATAGCTTAATGCCTGATCCATTTGATCGAATACATCATTTGAGTGCATCTTAAAGGTATGGTGTCGAGACTTTATTTTTTCAGCCACTAATTCGGCATACTGCGTTTCATCAAAAAAATCATGATCGCTAAAGCCCAAAGAAAAAGTCTGCAAATGATCTACCTTCTTCGCTGCAATACTTGCGATTATCGAAGAATCAATCCCTCCACTTAAAAAACAACCTGTTGCAACATCACTAACCAGTCTTTTTTCTACTGCGTCATCTAAAAGTGTTTTTAACTTATCTTGAGCGTTTCCATAGCTTAGTTGTGTTTGTTGCGCTTTTAAATGATAGTATGTCTTAGATTGTAAGGTCTTTTTTTGATAATTAATCTCTATGTATTCACCAGGCTTCACCTTGTTTACACCTTTAAAAATAGAGAGGTCTTCTGGAATATATTGTAAATGAAAATAAAGAGAAAGGGCCTTTGTATTGATTTGTTTTTCAGGGAGGATGTTAACTAGTGCTTTTAACTCAGAAGCAAATACTGTATACGCCTTTTGTTTTGAATAATACAAGGGTTTTATACCATAACGATCTCTGATTAAATAACACATATCACGCTTTTGATCATACAGGGCTATTGAAAAGAAACCATTAAGTTTAGAAATAAAGTCAATGCCATAAACCTCATATAAATGGAGCAATACCTCTGTGTCAGAATGTGTTGAAAACACCCTTCCCTTTTTAATAAGCGCTTCACGTAAAGAGCTAAAATTAAAAATCTCACCATTAAACACAATTACCAAACCTTCTTTTTTCAAAGACATCGGCTGATTGGCTTTCGAAGACAAATCTATAATTGAAAGTCGTCGATGGGCCAAGAGAACAGATTCTGAGCTAAACATGCCTTTGGCATCAGGACCTCTATACTTTAAGGTTTCAGAAGCCTTTTGTATAGCTTCAGAAAATTGCAATGCGCTAGCATCAAAAGATACTAGACCTAAAATGCCGCACATCTGAGCTTTTAAAGATGAATAACCTCATCATAGGCTGCCGCAGCAGCTTCCATTACAGCTTCACTCATGGTTGGGTGTGGATGTACTGCTTTAATCATCTCATGACCTGTTGTTTCAAGTTTACGTGCCACTACTATTTCGGCAATCATCTCGGTTACATTGTATCCGATCATATGCCCGCCTAAAAGCTCTCCGTATTTGGCGTCAAAAATAAGCTTTACAAATCCTTCCTTATGCCCTGCCGCTGAGGCTTTACCCGAAGCAGAAAACGGAAACTTTCCTACTTTTATTTCATAGCCTGCTTCTTTGGCTGCTTTTTCTGTATAGCCAACCGAAGCAATTTCGGGCGAACAATAGGTGCATCCTGGTATATTATTATAATCAAGAGCCTCTGGCTGATGACCCGCAATAGATTCTACACAAATAATTCCTTCTGCACTAGCTACATGGGCTAAGGCTTGCCCTGCCACACAATCTCCAATGGCATAAACACCAGGAATATTGGTTTTGTAATGTTTGTCTACTACAATTTTGCCTTTGTCTGTAACCACGCCAACATCTTCTAGACCTACCCCTTCTATATTAGAAACCACTCCAACAGCAGAAAGTACAATATCTGCCTCAATTTTTTCTTCACCTGATTTAGTGTTTATGGTTGAAATACATTTTTTACCCTTAACCTCTACGCCAGTAACGGATGAAGAGGTCATCACTTTAATGCCCATTTTTTTAAACGAACGCTCTAATTGCTTACTCACATCTGCGTCTTCAACAGGCACAATAGACGGTTGGTATTCCACTAGGGTTACCTGAGTGCCCATAGACTGATAAAAATAGGCAAACTCAGAGCCTATGGCACCTGATCCAACCACAAGCATTGATTTAGGAAGTGACGGCAAAGTCATCGCTTCTCTATACCCAATAATCTGTTTACCGTCCTGAGGCAGGCTATCAAGTACTCTTGATCGAGCCCCTAAAGCCAATATAATGTGAGAGGCCTGATAGATTTGTTTTTTAGATTTATCATCGGTCACTTCAACTTCTTTATTCGAAATAAGCTTTCCGAAGCCTTTAATCACATCAATTTTATTTTTTTTCATTAAAAACTCAACCCCTCCACTCATGCCATTTGCCACCTCTCTGCTGCGCTTAACTACGGCTTTAAAATCCGCAGTACTTTTACTCACTTTAATCCCAAAATCATCTGCGTGCTTTAAATAATTAAACACCTGCGCGCTTTTCAATAATGCTTTTGTGGGAATGCATCCCCAATTTAAACATATCCCTCCTAAAGATTCTTTTTCTACAATGGCCGTTTTTAGCCCAAGTTGTGAAGCACGAATGGCGGCCACATATCCTCCCGGACCACTTCCTACTACTATAAGATCATATTTCATGACAAAATAATTTTTGTTTTACTAAGGTAAACAATCCATTGATTTAAAAAATCATCCCGCCAAAGAAATTAAAAAAGTCTTGGTTATAGTTGCTCTTTTTTGTTGAATGCCTCAATGATTTTTGGCACTAAAGAATGCCTAAGCACATCGCTCTTGGTTAAAGCAACCCAACTAATTTGAGAAATAGACTGCAATGCTTCTTGAGCAAAAAACAAACCCGAGGCTGTATGTTTGGGCAAATCAATTTGAGAAGGATCGCCCGTCACAATAAATTTAGCCCGTTTACCCATACGGGTTAAAAACATCTTAAGTTGCTTATGGGTCGCATTTTGCGCTTCATCTAAAATAACAAATGCATTATCTAAGGTTCGACCACGCATAAACCCTAAAGGGGCAATTTGTATTTGTTTGTTTTTAAAATAAAAAGACAGGCGTTCTGGACTGATCATTTCTTGTAGTGCATCATACAAAGGCTGTAGGTACGGATCTAATTTCTCTTTAATATCTCCAGGCAAAAAACCAAGCTGTTCTCCTGCATCCACTGCCGGACGTGTAAGTATGATTTTTTCGATAGACTTTTCTTTTAGAGCCTTTACAGCAAGGGCTACCGCTGTATATGTTTTACCACTGCCTGCAGGGCCAATCGCAAACATTAAATCATGGGTTTGCATGGCTTTAAGCATTTGTATCTGCCCATTCGTTTTAGCCGAAATTACTTTTCCGTGGTGTCCATATAAAATAATTTTAGAATCTCCATTTTTGTTATGGTTTTGGGGGGATGAAAACAGCGACTTAAAAGTATCGGCACTAATGCTTTTATGAAGGGTCAAATGTTTTACAACCGCCTTAATTCCGTTTTCTAAGGTCTTAAGACTCGTGGCATCTGCTTTGATCTTTAGCGTTTGCTTGCGCAAAACAAGATGGATGTGAGGATACATCTGTTTCAAAAGGGAGACATGATGGTTAGAAGGCCCTGAAAAATCTAAAAGAAGATCAGAGGGTATCTCAATGTCTAATGTCTTTAGATCCATGTACCACTTTGAAATACTTTAATGACCTCGGCTAAGCCATTCAAATTAGCCCCCCCTGCCGAGGCAAACCCTGGCGCTCCGCCACCCGAACCTTTAATGAACTCGGAAAGATTTTTCACCAGTTCAGAGGCATTGTGTTGTTTTTCTTGAATAAGATCATCAGAAAACCCAATAAAAAAAGAAGGTTTTTGTTTGTCTTCTAAAGCTAACAAAACCGCTGTATTTGATGCTTTTTTAAGATCAAACACCAATTGTTTCGCTTGTTTTTTAGGAATCTCTACTTTTTGACAAATAAGATCGATGCCTTGAACTTGAGTCTTAGAATCTGTTAGCTGTGATTGAATTTGAGTAAGCTGTTGCTTGTAAAAACCTTCGAGCTTTTGCTCTAAGGCTTTTTTCTCAGCCAATAAGGTTTCTATCGCACTTGAAACTTTTTTGGTTTTTAAGACTTTCTTTACATGATCAAACTCTTGACTTATTTTAGAATACCTATCTAAAATACCAAAAGAAGTAGCCGCTTCTATACGCCGTATTCCGGCAGCAACTGCCGATTCGCTTACAATTTTAAATCCGCCAATCTCAGCAGTGTTCTCAACATGTGTGCCGCCACAAAGCTCAATAGACTCTCCAAATTGAACCACCCTTACCTTATCGCCGTATTTTTCACCAAAAAGAGCCATGGCGCCCATTTTTTTTGCTTCATCAATACTCATATTTTGATGAACGCAAAGGGCTGTACCCCGAAGTATAAGCTGGTTGACCCTTTGTTCAATTTGTGAGATTTCTTGCGTAGAGAGTTTAGAGAAATGAGAAAAATCAAAACGCAGGTATTCGTGACTAACCAAAGAACCCTTTTGTGTAACATGTGTACCCAGTATTTCTCTAAGAGCTAAATGCAAAAGATGTGTGGCAGAGTGATTTTTCTTTAGTAAATGTCTTGACGCATTATCAACCTTTAATGTATGTGCTTGAGTACTAAGGTGGCTTGGGTCTTGATTTGAAATATGTAAAATAAGGCCATTTTCTTTTATGGTATCTACAATAGATAGCGTATTTTCCTTATCTGAAATAATTCCTTTATCTCCAATTTGCCCTCCTGAAGTTGCATAAAAAGGCGTTTTATCATACACCAAATGATATTGCTTTTGCTCTTTCGCTTCTACTTCTCTATATCTTAAAAGGCGTGCATTGAGCTCTAAGTTTTGATAGCCCACGAATGCGCTTTGGGTTTGTGCATCTAAAATCACCCATTCCCCTTCAACTACTTTTGAGGCTGCTTTAGACCTTTGCTTTTGTTTTTCAAGTGCTTTTGCAAATCCATCAAGATCAACCTTAAACCCATTTTCTTTGGCCATTAGTTGAGTCAAATCGATCGGAAACCCATAGGTGTCGTACAATAAAAAAGCTTCTTCTCCAGGAATAATACTTGTTTGCTTGTGTCTTGAAATGGATTGATCAAAATGCATAACCCCCTTTTCAAGGGTCACTAAAAACTGTGTTTCTTCTTGCTCTATGACGCGCTGTATTAACTCTTTTTGATCTTGTAATTCTGTGAATACGTCTTTAAACTGATTACACAATATGTTTACCAAAGAAAAAATAAAAGGCCTTTTAATGTTTAGATAACTATACGCATACCTGATGGCTCTACGTAAAATTCTACGAATCACATAACCCGCAGATGTATTTGAGGGCAATTGCCCATCTGCTATACTAAAACTAACCGCGCGTACATGATCTGCTATAACCCTAAAGGCAATGTCTTTTTGTGGATCACTGCCATAAGAACAACTTGCTATGCCTTCAATAGCTCTTATGATCGGCATAAAAATATCAGTATCATAATTGGATGATTTGTTTTGCAAAACGCGAACCAACCGCTCAAAGCCCATGCCTGTATCGATGTGTTTATTAGGTAATTCGGCCAATTTACCCGACTTTAACCGCTCGAATTCGATAAACACTAAATTCCAGATTTCAATAACCTGCTCATGATCTTTATTGACTAGCGTAGCGCCATCTATCTGATTTCTTTGCGCATTACTTCTCAAGTCTATATGGATTTCAGAACAGGGGCCACAAGGGCCTGACTCACCCATCTCCCAAAAATTATCTTTTTTATCAAAAGCTAAAATTCGATTAGCTTGCACATGATTTTTCCAAAGTTCTACCGCCTGTGTATCTAAACCTGTACCATCATTTTGATCTCCTTTAAAAACAGTGACATACAACCGATCAGAATCAATATTATACACCTTTGTTAGAAGCTCCCAAGCCCAGTCAATTGACTCTTTTTTGAAGTAATCACCAAAAGACCAATTGCCTAGCATTTCAAAAAGTGTATGATGATAGCCATCTACCCCAACCTCTTCAATATCGTTGTGTTTTCCGGAAACACGCAGACATTTCTGTGTGTTTGTGACACGCGGATATTTAGGTTTTTGAGTATTTAAAAAAATATCTTTAAACGGATTCATCCCCGCATTAACAAACATCAAACTAGGATCGTCTTTAAGAACAATTGGGGCTGACTTGACCACTTTATGTGCTTTTGACTCAAAAAAATTCAAAAAAGCCTCTCGAATCTCTTCAGATGTTTTCATTCTGCAAAGCTAGAAGAAAATAGAATAGCAGACACAACTTTATTCGGCGAATCAAACGGCTCATTGATCTGTTTTAGAATATTCACTATCTTTGTAAGGTGGCTAAAAAGTCTAAATACAGATATAACATCCATACCCTATCTTATGAAAAAGTAAGTCTTTCAGTAAAAGACAAGGTCTTAAAATGGTTATCTCAAATATCTTTAGGACTTGTTTTCGCAGCCCTATTTATTTTCATAGCCTACAATACTTTTGATTCTCCTAAAGAAAAAATCCTTAAAAGAGAAAACAAGTCTTTAGTCTTGCAATACGAACTATTAGATAAAAAACTCAATCTTCTATACTCATCTTTGGAAAATTTAGAAGAAAAAGACGACAATATATACCGCACTATTTTTGAAGCTGAACCCATTTCTAAAGAAGAAAGAAATGCTGGCTTTGGCGGTGTTAACCGATACAAACACCTTGAAAATTTCACCGAAGCTGCTCTAGTTAAAAAAGTAAGTCAAAAAATAGACATCCTCACCAAAAAACTTTACGTGCAATCAAAATCATTTGAAGAAATATTTGATTTAGCTAAACAAAAAGAAAAAATGCTCTCTTGCATACCCGCTATTCAGCCTATTTCAAATAAAGAGCTTAAACACATGGCTTCTGGCTATGGTCATCGTATTCACCCGATCTATAAAACTAAAAAAATGCACTGGGGTATGGATTTCTCATCTCCAACAGGCTCTGAAGTCTATGCTACCGGAAACGGAAAAATAGAAAAGATTGAACGCTCTTCAAGAGGGTATGGAAACCATGTTATCATTAACCATGGGTTTGGGTACAAAACTCTCTATGCTCATCTTAGTGCTATAAATGTGCGCGAAGGACAGAAAATTCAACGTGGAGAAGCCATCGGAAAAGTGGGTAATACAGGTACCTCTACTGCTCCACATTTACATTATGAAGTCATTAAAGGAGGCGAAAAAATCAACCCCATTAACTTTTACTTTAACGACCTAAGTGCTGATGAATTTGACAAAATGCTTGAAATTTCAAGTTCGTCTAATCAATCATTTGATTAATCTTACGTATATTGTATCAGATGGCGCCTTACAAAGAAAAAGAAGTCGAAAAACTATTCTACTCCATTGGTGAAGTGGCTAAAAAATATAAGGTAAAGCCTTCTATGATTCGGTTTTGGGATAAAGAATTTGATATTTTAAAACCTCAAAAAAACAAAAAAGGAAACCGCCAGTTTACGCCTAAAGATCTTGAAAATCTTTCTTTGATTTACAAACTATTAAAAGAAGACGGCTACACCATTGATGGGGCTAAAAAAGCACTGAAAAAAAGAAGAACTCCTAATCCTCCCAATACAAACACAAGCATTATTAAAGAACTTAAGGATATCAAACAACAACTTCAAAAAGTCTATTCTGAATTAAATCCATCTTAATCAACAGTGAGTTTAAAGCCTTTGCCATGTACGTTAATAAGCTCAATAGAAGGATCCGCTTTTAAATACTTCCTAAGTTTTGTGACATAGACATCCATGCTTCGAGAATTGTAATAGGTATCATCCCCCCAAATCATCTTAAGCGCCTGGGCCCGATCAATGACCTGATTTTGTTGCTTGGCTAAAATGTGTAGCAACTCAGATTCTTTGCTTGTTAGTTTAACCACTTCAAGCTTGTCATTTGTTAGATTTTGCTTAGTGGGATGAAAAGAAAATGAGCCTATTTGAATGGGGTTATTCTGGGCCTTTTCAATATGCGCTTGCTTAAGTGTTGTTCTTTTTAAAATCACCCTGACTCTCAAAAGCAGCTCTTCCATACTAAATGGCTTGGTCAAATAGTCATCTGCGCCAATCTTTAACCCTTTGATGCGGTCTTCTTTCATTGACTTTGCTGTGAGAAATAACAGCGGGATTTGCTCGTTGATATTTCTAATTTCTTGAGCTAAAGAAAAGCCATCTAGCTTTGGCATCATCACATCAAGGATACAAAAATCAAAAGCTTGTTTTTTAAACATCTCAAGGGCTTGACTTCCGTCTCGAGCTAACGAAACCTCATAGTCTCGGCTTTGTAAATATTCTGATAAAATAAGACCCAAATTTTGGTCGTCTTCGGCGAGTAAAATTTTAATTTTCTGACGCATCGTTTTGTTTTAAAATTGGAAATGTAATGGTAAATACTGATCCTTCGTTAAGTTTACTTTTTAAAGCTATTGTGGCTTTATGTAGTTCTAATATTTTTTTAACATAATTAAGTCCTAAACCAAAGCCTTTAACATCATGAATATCACCGGTGTGAACACGAAATAATTTTTCAAATACCCTGCTTTGATCTTCTTTAGAAATACCGATGCCTTTATCTTCTATTTCTAATACAACAGAAGTCGAATTAGAATATGTTCGAATCTCTATTTCTGGTGCTTCTTTGGTATACTTTATAGCATTATCCAATAAATTCGAGATGACATTTTGCAAATGAATGCGATCGGCTTTAATCCTTGAGACAGAAGCCTTTACATTCAGTGTGATCTGAGCGTTTGATTGCTCGGCGATCAGCTTCATTTCTGAGGTAACTAAACGGATTAATTCATGTACGTCTATTGGTTCAAATCGCATGTGCAAATCTCCCTTTTCGAGCATAGAATCTGAAAGTACCTTTTGAACCATTTGATCTAATCGAATATTTTCTTTACCAATAATATCAATGTATTTTTTCTTTAATTCTTGTGCAACCGAGGCATCTTCTAAAGCTTGTTGAGCAAGAGAAATAGTGGCAATTGGCGTTTTAAGCTCATGGGTCATATTATTGATAAAATCAGATTTAATTTGCGCTATTTTTTTCTGCTTGAGCATGGCCCAAAATGTACTAAGAAACAAGTAGATTAAGCCCAGAACTACAAAAAATGAAATACACAGAAGATACCAAATAGAAGAAAACACAGAAAAGCGCGCAGGGCGTACCGAAAAATACACAAAAGCATGATGCTCTAATATATCTGACTTTAGGAGCTTTAGTTTAAAAGGAAAGGCATTGTGCGTTGGCGGATCAATCGGAGTTAATGCACGGCTTAAAAATTTGTCTTGTTTGGCATCATATAAAATATAATCGTAATCCACCTCTAGCTGATTAGACACTAATTGAACACCTATTAATGAATCTAATACTTTGGGTTGTATTTTCTGTTTAATCCCCATAGAGTAATCCACTTCTAACAATCTTTTTACCACATCCGAAACAAATGTACGCTCTGTTTTATATCCTTCAGTGAGGCCTACTTTTTGTAAAGAAGGTTTGAACTTAGACTCTTGCATGATCTGATCTAAATCGAGATTAGAAAATCCGGCTGTTGAATCCAACATATTGTACATCACATTTTTGCTCTCTGTAATTTCTAAATCTGAAAAATCTTCAACCCAAGAAGGGCGCTTTGTATTATTAGAATCTGATAGTGTATAAAGATGTTTGGTCGCTTGATATACTCTTAATTGATTAGACTCATAATATTGATCATAAGCCTCTACGGCTTTTTCAAAAACACCTAAGGCGTCTTGCTCTACTGATTTTTCAGTAAGCGTATAGGACCAATTTACCCAAAACATTTGGATCGCGATCAGCAAGAGAATCAGCACAATAAATATCCCCCCAACTTTGTAAATGTATCTCTCTCGCATACATCGACAAATGTATAGAAGGTTTTGGTAGGACATACACCCATTAACAAATGTTAACAGACTGTTGGCATTGATTTTTAACCTGCTCATAAAAATGATGCCTAAAGTCTATAGAAAGATTAGTATATTTGGTTGGTTAAAATCATGTCTGAAAAAGAATATAAACTTTTAGTAAAGCAAAATGCTGAGGCCATTTATCATTTTACCTATAAAGTGACCTCAAATAAGATTCTTAGCCAAGATATTACCAAAGAAACATTTGAAGAACTTTGGAGTGAGAGGAAAAATAAAACCTTCTTAAAACTAGATGTCTTTACTAAGTGTTATCAAATTTTGTTTAATGACATTAGAAGATCAAATATTTCACACACTTATACTTCTCCATTAAATTTTAAAAATAAATCTAACTCTACATTTTCTGGGATTACTGAACTGGTATCAAAGACCTTTAATGGTTTTCCGTTCAAAGAAAAGTGTATTTTATCTCTACGTGATATTTTTGGGTTTGATTACAATGAAATTGCTAAAATTACAGATTTAACGGCGCATGAAGTCAAACACAACTTATTTAATTCTAGGCTTAAAATAAGCAAATTACATCTTCAAAATCAGCACCAACAAAATGATTAATGAAAAAAATATTTATCATTGGTTGTTTGATTACACTGAACAAAATCTAGAGGCTGACCAGCAAGAAAAGCTCCACTTGTTTTTAAGCCAAAATCCGTCTTTTAATCCCAAGCTAAAAGCTATAGAATCAGCCAAACTTGACGCTTTTAATCCTTCAGATTCGTTCACACTTGAAGAGGAGTTGTTGAGTATCCCTAAGCGCAGAACGCATATCCTCATACCTCTTATTGCCATAATAGGTCTTCTTGTTTTAGGTGGATTAGGCTATTTGTTTTTCAATCAATCTAAACAATGGACAAGTCAGTTAAATGCAGAAAACACGCTCTCTCAAACTTACAAGGAGCGCAAAGATTTCTTTGTTTCAAATAAAATAACTGACGACTTTTTTGAGTTTCCATATCTGACACAGCAAAAAAACAAGAACACCACTGCCCTTGACACTCTTGAATCAACCACCATTCAAACCACTACAGTGGATTCGAGTCAAAGAATGATTGTGAACTCAATACCCAAAACAATGGATTCTAATCAACAAATGGCGCGCATTAAAACCCTCGACTCTATACTGCACAGTAAGCCTAATGCTCACTCAAACTCTTCTGATACGACTGCTGCTAACTCAAACAAGCCTGAAACAGAAGCAGTGTCAAACCCGCCACAATCAGATAGCGTCTCTATTACTACAGAGCAACCAACACAAGAAATAGCGCCTGAAGTAGTCGAACCTCAAATAGAGCAACCCACTCCAACTCAGGTTGAAGATAGCTTATAATTTTATAAAAAAGGCCAATAAGCCAGATTCTGTTTATCCTACCATTTATCTATTTCGATGTACCCTTTTTGGTGATCTAAAAAGATCTTGAGCGAGCTACTCTTAAACCAAAATTTATTTCATCTTTCAACACACAAGGTTTACCCGAATTATCTATTGCTAGACAAAACTGTGAGCTCTTACCTCACATTTTCACCCTTACCCCCAAAAGGGCGGTTATTTTCTGCGGCACTTGCTGTCATCACCAGGTGATGCCCTTATTTGCATAAGGTGTGTTGCTCTTTGTTGTCTGGACTTTCCTCTCTAAAAAGAGCGATAGGTTTGGCCTTTGGCACAAAGTTAAAAATCTTTAAAAGATCTACCAATTTTGGTTAGTCTGCAGAAAGTATATAATTTTAAACCCATGAATCTATTAGAAAAAATCGCGCGTGTATTGGTCGGAGGGCTTTTTGTGGTTTCTGGACTAATTAAAGCCAATGATCCCTTAGGATTTTCGTACAAATTAGGCGAATATTTTGCTGAAGATGTCTTAAACTGGAATGTCTTTGAACCCTACACCCTTCAGTTGGCTATTTTTATTTGTGTTATAGAGATTGTGCTGGGGTTCGCTACAATTTTCGGTGCTAAATCGCGCTTAGTCTCTTGGTCATTGCTGGGCATGATTGTCTTTTTCACGTTTTTAACCTTCTATTCGGCCTATTATGACAAAGTCACTGATTGTGGTTGTTTTGGAGACGCCCTTAAACTCACGCCATGGGAGTCCTTTTATAAAGATGTCGTATTGTTGGTCTTGGTGCTGATCATATTTATACGGCAAGCTAAAATTAAAATGCAGGGGCTTACCCAAGATTTTATTTTGGGGGGATTAGGATTAGGCTTTGTTGTGTGGTTTTCGCTTTCAATGATCCACTGGACCTTTCCAATATGGTTTTACATGATCTCTTTTTTAGTGTTGGTGGGATTAAAACTCATTTTACAGAATCCATCCTCAAAAGAGTGGCTAATGGGATTAGCTGCCTTTGTGATTAGTCTAGTCTTTACCCTGTATTGTTTTTGGCATCTCCCAATAAAAGACTTTAGACCTTACGCTATAGGTAAAAGCATCCCTGAAGGGATGACCCTGCCTGAAGGAGCAAAAGAGGATGTATTTGAAACCATCATGCGGTATAAAAACTTAAAGAGTGGAGAGATAAAAGAATTTACCATGCAAAACTATCCCTGGCAAGACACCTTAAATTGGAAATTTCATGACAGAACCACTGAACTTATCGAAGAAGGCGATCATCCCCCCATACATGACTTTAACTTATTTATGGAAGATGGTTCAGAAATTACTGAAGATGTGCTTGCAGAGCCTTATATGTTATTGGTTATTAATTATGATATTGAAAAAGCGAGTAAAACAAACACCTCTTCTTTAGTGGCACTAGTTAACGCTTTTTTCAACAAAGGGTATTATGCTTATGGACTAACGGCATCAAACCGAGAAAAAATTGAAACCTATAAACACGAGCTTCAATTGCCAATCGATTACCTGACCGCTGATGAGACTGTATTAAAAACAATTGTGCGTTCAAATCCAGGTATTGTGATTCTAAAAGAAGGAACTGTTATTCAAAAATGGCATATCAATGATATTCCTTCTGATCTTTCTAAGTTAGATCAAATACTCTAAACATGGATACACTCAAAGGATTGGGCACTGCACTTGTAACCCCATTTAACAAAAAATTACAGGTCGACTATAAGGCCTTAGAAAAACTCGTTCTGTTTAATCTTAATAAAGGCGTCAACTACCTTGTGATTCAAGGTACAACAGGTGAATCTGCTACCCTTTCAAAGCAAGAAAAAATTGATGTCTTTAATTTTATTTGCAGTATAACCCCTAAAAAAACACCTCTCGTACTTGGAATTGGCGGAAATAATACTCACCAAATACTCAAAGCATACGACTGGTTTGATTTTAGTAGAGTAACGGCTATTCTGACCGCTTCACCAGCGTACAACAAACCCACCCAAGACGGTATTATTAGGCACTATAAATTATTAGCCAAACAGGCGCCTAAACCATTATTACTTTATAATGTGCCTTCTCGTACTGCATCTAACATTCAGGCTTCTACTACACTTAAACTCTCTAGGTATAAAAACATCATCGGAATAAAAGAAGCTTCAGGAGATCTGTTACAAGTGATGGAAATCATAAAACATAAGCCTAAAAACTTTGTAGTTCTTTCTGGAGACGACGCTTTAACCTTGCCCATGATGTCTTTTGGCGTAGATGGTGTAATATCCGTAGTTTCAAATGCTTTCCCGGCTGAGTTTTCAAAAATGATTGACCTAATAGGTAAACAAGACTATAAAAAAGCGGCTCAGATACACCTTAAACTTCTTGAAATTATTAACTTGCTCTTTAAGGAGAACAACCCCGCAGGAATCAAAATGGCACTTACGATTCAAAAATTGACAAAGTCTTTTGTTCGTCTTCCTTTATTACCTGCAAGTGTTGCGCTCCAGAAAGAATTAAAAAAAGCAATGAAATGTTTCTAAGAGCTCTTTTATTGACCATTACTTGTCTAAGTTTTCAACTTGATGCACAAGAACTTCAAACCAAATCCATTAAAGGTATTATCACCTCAAATAAAAAACCCTTGTATGATGTTTCGGTAGTGTTAAATGGCACGAAGTATTTTGCAATTACTGATAAACACGGAAAGTTTGAAATTGATGTACCCAAGTATCTTTGGGACGAAGAAATCTTCATCATTTTTAGATGCAAAGGGTACGAAGATAATTTGGTTCAATTCTTGGCTGAAGATCATTTTCACAAAAAGCTTAAGGTTGAAATGAAAGATAAATTTGAAAGTGCTATTGAAAATTACATCAACCCTGACACGGCTGTTATTGAATTCAATAATATTATACGTTCAAAAGACGTAAGTAAAGAAGAAAATCCATCCAATGAATAATCTATTACACCAAAAAAAAGGCATTATTTTTGGCGCTTTAGACCAAAGCTCAATTGCCTGGAAGGTTGCGCTTAAAGCTAAAGAGGCTGGTGCAGAGTTTATTTTATCAAATGCTCCAGTAGCGCTTAGAATGGGTACCATTCAAAAACTAGCTCAAATTACTGACTCTAAGGTTATTGGTGCAGATGCCACAAGTCAAGATGACATTGAAAATCTATTTGAAGAATCTAGACAAATTCTTGGCGGAAAATTCGATTTTATTTTACACTCTATTGGCATGTCTCCTAATGTTAGAAAAAAGAAACACTATACCGAGTTAAACTATGATTGGTATCATAAAACCTTGGATATTTCAGCCATGTCTTTTCATAAAATTTTACAATGCCTGTATCAAAAAGAGCACATGAATAAAAAAGGGAGTATTCTTGCGCTCACCTACATAGCAGCTCAACGCGTTTTTCCAGATTACGGGGATATGGCTGACGCTAAAGCCCTTTTAGAATCTATTACTAGAAGTTTTGGCTATCATTTTGGCAAAAAAAATGGTGTTCGCGTTAATACTATTTCTCAGTCTCCTACTCCTACGACAGCCGGAAGTGGCGTGAAAGGCTTTGAAGATTTTTTATCCTTTGCTCAAAAAATGTCGCCTCTGGGTAATGCGAGTGCTGAAGACTGCGCCCAATATTGTCTGTCTTTGTTTTCTGATTACACTCAAATGGTAACCATGCAAAACCTATACCATGACGGAGGCTTTAGCGCGATGGGTGTAACTCCTGATGTCTTAGCATGATTTTTTTGGCATGTTTTTTGTTTGTTTTAGTTAAAAAACAAAAACAATGCTTATTACTTCAGCCATCTTTCTGCTTTTTAGCGGTATTATTATCAATGTAGGTTCTTCAGAAAAATTTGATCCAAAAGACTGGAAACGGGTAGATGTTCAACACTATAGATTCATGGTACCCAAAGAGATGAACTATGCTTATACCACTCAAGATCATGAGAGCAGAAGTTATTTGTTCACCAATAAAGACCAGGCAGTAGAATTATCTATCTCTAAACCAGGCTTTGATGTTCAAAGAGATAGACTTTATAAAAAACAGCTCTATAAAAACGAGAGAACTAAATTGCGAAACAAAAATATTAAAGTGCTTAGGGCTGAAAAGACACAAATGAGCTATCGGGTATATTGCCAAACAAGTGATGATGCATTTTTTATTACCGAAGTAAAAGCAACCCCACGACATTGGGTGCGGCATACTTTTCATTTTAAAGGAGACTATCAGAAAAACAAAATAAAAGGCCAGGCCATTTTGAATAACTTAATGTGTGTATATTAAGAAGCGCTTTTTAAACCCACAAAAGAATCTATCTAGGTGTTGTTTGCTCCAGACAATATCTTTGATAGTAGTCTTTAGCTTTGTTGAAATTATTTTGTAAAGCCATACGCCAATACTGACAGGCCTGAAAAAAATCAGATTCAGTGGCATACACATTTGCCAAATTAAAACAAGCCTCTGCCTTAGCCCCTGTATCATTTAAGCATTTTAGATATGCTGTTTTTGCTGCGTTTAAATCTCCTATGGAAAAATATAAATTGGCTTTACACAAAAGCGCTTTTGTATATTGGCTATTAATCGCTAATGCAGAATCTGCATATTGCATAGAGGCTTTATATTCTTTTAGATCAAAAGTGACCTGTGAGAGTTTGGTATATACTTTTTCATTTCTATTGCCCAAGTGAAGACTTTTGTGAATATCTTGTTTTGCACCTTGTAGGTTACCCCTATTATGGTATAGAACTCCTCTATTAAAATAAGCCTCTTTGTATGTCTTATTTTGATTAATGGCATCATTTAAGTCTTGTAAGGCCAAATCAATTTGCCTTTTTTTCAAATAGGCACTTGAGCGGTTTAAAAGCGCATTCGGAAAATAAGACTCTAGCTCAATCGCTCTAGAATACTCCTTTATCGCATTATCTATCTGACCAGACTCTAGAAAATAAGAGCCTAATCCATAATAGCCATAGCCTTTCTCTGGATAAACCTTGATTATACTTGAATAAAGCGTTTTTGCGTTCTGCCACACCGAGACGCGCATAAAAGTTAATCCCCCCAATACCGAAAAACATAAAACACCCGCTATCAGCAAAGGCTTAAAGCTGAGGTACTTTGAAAACAAAGAACCCGTACTGATTCCAAGGCCAATATAAGCCAAATAGGTATAGCGGTCTGCTGTAATGACTTGACCGACCGAAAATATTTGAGACACTAAAAATAGCTGAATAAAAAAGAATAATAATCCAAACACAATCTGCTTGTGCTCTTTAAGTTTGAAATAAATCCATACACATCCCCCCAAAAAAATAAACCCAGACATATAATACCATAGCGGCAAATAGCCCTCTATTTTATCGGCTGAAAAATAAAGTGCAGACAAGCCTATTGGCGCCACAAACTTAAGCACATAAAACACCATGCAATAGCCAAATAAAAAAGGCTTATCAAAAAGTGTAAAAGCGGATGCATTTACTTCAAGAGTGCCAAATTGTTTTGAAAAATAAATAGCGAGCACTCCGGCACAAAAAGAAAGTAAAAAAGAAAACAAATGTTTTTTAATCGATGTAAACATCTTAAAGTTATCAGATCTATACCAATCAATTACCACAAGTACTAAAGGCAAGCTAAGCGCCTGAGATTTACACAATAACGCTAGTGTAAACATGAATAGCATCCAGTAGTATGGCTTTTGTCTAACATAGAAATTTAAGGCCCCTAGGTAAAAAAACGAAAATAAAAGCGTACTTCTAGCAGAAATCCAGGCTACGGACTCAACTTGTAAAGGGTGCAACAAAAAAATGCCTAGAGTGCATATGCTAATCGTTTTATTTAGGTTTAGACCGCGCAATATCCCCATCAACCAAAATGCATTCAGCACATGTAATAAAAAGCTTACGGCTTTGTATGACGCAGGATTATTCCCAAATAAAGCAAACTGAACATAATATGTTAGAGTAGTGATGGGCAGGTAATGCCCCATCTGATGTGAAGAAAATATTGTTTTTAAAAACTCAAGATTAAAAGGCTGTTTTAAAAGCGGATTTTGGGTAATGAGTTCATCATCATCAAGGCTAACAAATGAATGAGAAAACATCTGTGCGTAAACAACTAGGCTGATGATACACAAAACGGCTAGAGTTCTATACAGTGTTTGTTTATTTTTCAGTTTTTCTTCTAACATCTACAGGGTGTAAATCTACCCAAAAACAAAGGAATATGTTTGCAGTTTATGGACTTTCTATATATTTGCCATATAAACACTTAAATAGTATTCAAAATGATTGGTTGGTTAAAAAGTTTATTTGGAAAAGCTACTGATGTAGCGGGCAATGTAGCAGAAGGTGTTGGTGATGTAGCAGGTGGCGTTGCGGGTGCTGCTGGAAATGTAGTTTCTGGTGCTGCAGATGTTGCAGGTAATGTAGTCGATAAGGCTGGCGATGTGGTTTCTGGTGCAGCGGACATGGCTGTAGGAGCAGCTGGAAAAGTTGCTGATGTAGCAGGAGATGTCGCTTCAGGTGCAGTTGATACCGTTAAAGATGTAGCCTCTGGTGCTGCAGATGTTGCAGGTAATGTAGTCGATAAGGCTGGCGATGTGGTTTCTGGTGCAGCGGACATGGCTGTAGGAGCAGCTGGAAAAGTTGCTGATGTAGCAGGAGATGTCGCTTCAGGTGCAGTTGATACCGTTAAAGATGTAGCCTCTGGTGCTGCAGATGTTGCAGGTAATGTAGTCGATAAGGCTGGCGATGTGGTTTCAGGTGCAGCGGATATGGCAGCAGGAGCTGCTGGTAAAGTTGTAGACGTAGCTGGTGATTTAGCCTCTGGCGCAGTGGATGCAGCAAAAAATGCTGGGGAATCTATTGCAGATAAAGCTTCTGATATTACAGATGCTGCGAAAGACAAGCTCTCTTAGTATCTAATCTCAGATACTTTTAACAAAAGTTCAAAACGCCTATTTTTAATTTGTAAAGTAGGCGTTTTTTTATGCACAGTTCTTTAGTTTTGCATTGGACAATAGAATTGGAGCAAATAAAATACATAGGTGAACATATTATTGAAGGGAAAATTGGTTTTTTTCTTTTACAACTGGTCTTTGTTTTTGCACTGTTATCTTTTGTATTTTCTCTACTCAGCTTTTTAGCTACTTCAAAAAAAGAAATCTACAAAACACTAACACAGTCTAGCTTTACCATACACAGTATTGCTCTTTTTAGTAGTATTGGCCTGTTATTTTATTTTATTTTCAATGGCTTTTACGAATACCATTATGTGTGGCAGCACAGCAGCAAAGCATTGCCTTTACGCTACATTTTTTCTTGTTTTTGGGAAGGACAAGAAGGTAGTTTTTTGTTATGGCTGTTTTGGAATGCCTTAATTGGATTGTTTATTTTTTATAGATATAAAAATCAGAACGCCTCTGTTTTACTGATCGGTTTTTTGGGTACACAGACCCTTTTAAGCTCAATGTTATTAGGGATAGAGCTAGGGGGGATTCAGATTGGAAGTAATCCATTTAACTTACTTTTAAGAGAGCATCTTGATTTTATGCATATGCCCTTATTTACTGACGCCAATTATCTTGAAAAACTTGACGGAAGAGGGCTTAATCCGCTACTACAAAACTATTGGATGACCATACACCCTCCTACTCTATTTTTAGGCTTTGCACTTTGTGGCATTCCATTTTCAATGGCTATAGGGGCTATGCTAAGCCAAGACTACTCGACCTACTTTAACAAGGCTTTACCTTGGACATTTCTAAGTATTGGTGTTTTAGGCATTGGTATATTAATGGGAGGTGCTTGGGCGTATGAAGCATTGAGTTTTGGAGGATTTTGGGCTTGGGACCCGGTTGAAAATGCTTCACTAGTGCCTTGGATTTTAATGGTTTGCGCAGGACATATGCTCTTAATTTACAAAGCAAAAAGAGCGCACATTAAAACAACTCTATTCTTTTTGTATCTCAGTTTTGTCACTTTAGTCTACTCTACCTTTTTAACACGAAGTGGTATTTTAGGAGACACCTCTGTGCATGCCTTTGTTGATTTAGGCTTAAACGGACAATTGTTATTTTTCTTGTTGAGTATCATTGTATTGCCAATCGTGATTTTTATTCTGAATTATCCTTCAAAGGCTGCTAAAGAAGAGCTTTTTTGGTCAAAAGAATTTTGGATGTATATGGCCAATACCTTTTTGTTGCTCTCAGCCTTGCAAATTACCTTATCGACCTCTTTGCCTGTTATGAATAAAATAATGGATTTCATAGGTATTACAGGCACAAAATTAGCCCCCAGCTCTAATATTATTTCGCATTATCACAAATTTCAAATTCCTATTTTGATTGTCTTTTTAGTCTTTTTTTCAGGGGCTCAATGGCTTTATTATACCAAAGATCATATACGCAGACTTCAATCTAAGATCATATACGGCACTGTGCTTAGCCTTCTTTCAGGAATTTTAATATACCTACTATTGCCTTCTAATTTTGGTGTAGGGATTGAGTTTTCAGGATCTTCTTTTTTAAAATCTTCGCAGCACTTAATCAATAAATCTCTTTTTATAGTGCTATTGATCGCGCTTATTTTTGCTCTTTACGCGAACCTTTCTGCTGTAAAAAAAATAAGCCAATCGTTTGGGTCGTTAATTGCCCATGTTGGATTTATTTTCATTCTACTAGGCGCACTGCTTTCAATGGGTACGCAAAAAGTAATTTCAAAAAATAGCTCAGGAATAGACATCCAGAGCCTCTCTACAGAATTAGAGAATTCTGACAATATCTTACTCTATAAAAACGACACACTTAACATGCCTCCCTATTATTTAGTGTATAGAGGCATGCAGCAAGACGGGATTTATACGCGTTACAGAGTAGATTTTTTAAACCGTAATTCAAACGGAAATTACAGTGAGGCGTTCACTTTATATCCGAGTGTGCAAAAAAATCAAAACATGGGTAATGTGTCTGAACCTGACACCAAACACTACCTTGATAAAGATATTTATGCACATGTCACTTATGCGCTTCTCGAACCTCTTGAACAGAAAGATCGCGATCAATATACTGAAAAGCCAAAAACACATTTAGTCCAACAAGGCGACACTTTTTTTACCTCTAACGCGATGGTTATTCTAAAATCAATCAATAAAGCCATGAATACTGAAGATTTAGGACTCGATAAAAAAGACATTGCCGTAGGGGCTTTTTTAGAGGTTAAAGATATGACCAAAAACACCTATCAAGCTAAACCAATTTTTGTAGTTGATCAAAAAGGAATCGTAAAGACACTTTATTCAGACATTGACGAATTAGGCTTGCGGTTTGTATTTTCTAAAATTGACCCAGATAACTTTAGCTTTCAGATTGACAGCTATGAAAAAAACAAAAACTATAAAGAATTTATTGTCTTAAAAACACTTGAATTTAAATACATCAATCTCTTGTGGATGGGCTGTATTTTATTGTTGGGGGGATGTTTGATCGCTGTTTTTAAACGCATTGGTTTTACACAATGAAAATTTGTATTGTAGGCAGCGGCAATGTAGCTCATGGACTAGGTTTAGCTCTAAATAAGAAGGGTAAGCTTGTTGATATGGTGATCTCTAAAACTTTAGATCATGCGCAAGCTCTTGCCAAAAAACTCTCGTGTAATGCTTCAAATCATTTAGCAGATATCCCAAAAGACACAGAGCTTTGTCTTTTAGCCGTTCCGGATAACCAAATCAGTGCCATTGCCAATACCTTGAGTACTTTAAATGCTTTAGTGGCTCATACCTCTGGATCAACCGATATAAAAGCCTTACAAAGTTGTAAGAATCATGGTGTTTTTTATCCGTTGCAAACCTTTGACAAACACCATCCACCTGATTATTTTCCTTTACTATTAGAAGCCAACACAAAAAAAAACATGGCCAAGCTTAAAGCTCTAGCTATGCTATTGAGTGATCGTGTGTACTCAATTGACTCAGAAAAACGTCGCGACATCCATTTAGGAGCTGTTATCTTGAATAATTTCACCAATCATCTGTTTGCTCAAATAGAAAAATATAAAGCCAAAAAAAACATCCCCCCGAATATCTATTCTGCATTACAAGCACTTACTTTTGAGAAAATAAAAAACAACAAAGCCTCTTTTTCTCAAACTGGACCAGCACTAAGAGGAGATCAAAATACTATAAAAACACATCTTACTCTGTTAGACCAACAAAAAGAATTAAAGGCTCTTTATGCCTTTTTTAGTGAAAGTATTGCTTTATTTGCTAAAACAACTACAGATGCTTGAACAGTTTAGTAAAATAAAGGCCATCGTTCTTGATATTGATGGCGTGCTCACCAACTCGCAGGTATTTTTACTGCCTGACGGCACCCAAATGCGCAATATGCATATTAAAGATGGCTACGCCATACAATTAGCTGTTAAAAAGGGGTATCACATCGGGATTATCAGTGGCGGATCAAGCGAGGAGTCAAAACAAAGACTCCAAGGACTTGGCGTTGAACACATTTATTTAAAAACCCATGACAAACTCGATAAACTCAAAGAACTCATGCATATTTTTCAAGTTCAAGCAGAAGAACTGCTGTACATGGGCGATGACATTCCTGATTATGAATGTGTAGATTTTGCGGGAGTAGGTGCCACACCTGAGAATGGCGCTGAGGAAATTAAAAAGATTGCCAATTATATTTCGGCTATTCCTGGGGGGATGGGTTGCGTGAGGGATGTCATAGAAAAGGTCATGAAAATTCAGGGCAAATGGTTCGATCGTCAAAAGCTTGAAAACGATTTTAAATGGTAGCGTTTTTAAGGCTTGTGCGTTGGCCAAATCTTTTTTTAATGGCTCTAACAATGCTGTTGATGCGCTATTTTATCGTAAAACCAGCACTTGAGTTTCCGGATGTAGGGCTTTTGCTTCCATTAAGTCATTTACAATTTTTTGGTTTTGTCTTATCTACTCTATTTTTAGCTGCCTCAGGCTATATTATCAACGATTATTTTGATTTAAAAATTGATAGAATCAATAAGCCACAAAAAATGATTTTAGGCAGATCTATTTCTAGAAAAAGGGCTATTATATGGCATTGGATATTGACTATTTTAGGGCTAGCAATTGCTTTTCATTTATGTTATGATCTTAATTTATGGTCACTTTTTTATGTATTTGTATTTGTTTCGGGCGCCTTGTGGTTTTACTCTACAAGTATTAAACACATTCCTCTTTTAGGTAATCTATTGATTTCTATTTTAGTTGGCCTGGTGCCTTTAATGATTAGTTTTACCGAACTCTCTTTAGTAAATATTCAACAATCTACACTATTAATTGATTCAGGCTACAGACTAAATGACACGGCTTACCTACTCTTAGGTTTTTCTTTTTTTTCTTTTTGGGTAAATCTTATCAGAGAAATCACTAAAGATGTGATTGATATTAAAGGGGATAGTGCCTCAAAGATTAGCACCTTGCCCAATATCACCTCTTTAAAAAACACCAAACTGATTTTAATTGCACTACACATTGTCGCTTCTTTTATGCTTACCTATGTGATTCTATATATTCTAAACGATACGATCAGTCGATATTACATCATTTTATGTATTATTTTGCCTTTACTTGTTAGTGTTTATTTGACCGCCATTGGAAAAGCTAAAAAAGATTTTGAAATTATATCTTTACTTTTAAAAAGTATTCTTTTTTCAGGGTTGATGTATGCCTTTGTTTTTTATGTAAACATCACTTAATTACTAGAGCTAAATTGTGATAACATGCCACAAATCTTTATACATAAAAACCAAATTTCTATTAAACAGCTTATTGTAACATTTTAGCTCTATGCGTATTTTACAACCACCATTTCTTCAACAGTTCTCTCACACTGATATTGTTTTAGCCTCAGGATCACCAAGGCGCAAACAACTTTTAGAAATGGCTGGGTTTAAAATCACAGTATACAAAACTGATGTAGATGAAAGCCATCCACCGCATATTTCAAGTGAAAATATTCCTGAATATTTAGCACAAAAAAAAGCACAAGCTGCCTACAAGCACCATCCTGATGCGTTGATTATTGCGGCAGATACTATTGTATGGCATAACCAAACCATATTAGAAAAGCCAGCCGATGCTAAAAGTGCTAAGAAAATGCTTAGTGCTCTAAGCGGACAATCACACAGGGTAATAACAGGCGTTGCCATTGCATTTAATGATATCCAACATCACTTTTCGACACATACGCAAGTGCTATTTAAAGAATTAGATCCAAGAGAAATAGAGTACTATATTGAAGAGTACCAACCGTTTGATAAAGCAGGTAGTTATGGTATTCAAGAGTGGATTGGGCTTATTGGCATTGCCTCTATTTCTGGTTGCTATTACAATGTTATGGGGCTTCCGGTAAGCGCTTTAATCAATGCATTAAAAACGCAGTCATTCTTTTCTAAATGAAAAAAGTTGTAATCAAAAAGCCTGGTGGGTTTAATACACTAAAACTCATCTCCTGCAATTCAGAAATATTAAAAAAACATCAGTGTAGAATTAAAGTCAAATATGCGGGCGTAAATTTTGCAGATACTGCTGTAAGGCAAGGGCTTTATGCTTCAGCTAAAGCCCTTGGCTTTCCGATCACCCCTGGATTTGAAGTAAGTGGTTCAATCATTGAAATTGGTACTGAAATAAAAAAATTTAAAGTTGGTGACAAAGTATGGGGCATTACAAAATTCGGAGGCTATACTTCAGAGATATGCTTAGATGAACAATTCATTTTTAAAACCCCTGATCATTTATCTTGTGCTGAAATAGCCAGCATCCCGACCATTTTTTTAACGGCTTACCACGCTCTTTTTCAAAATGTAATTGTTAGACCTAACATGACTGTTTTAGTCCACTCCGCTTCAGGTGGCGTTGGCACCGCTCTTTTACAATTGCTTAACATTATTGGCTGTACAAGTATTGGCATTGTTGGCGGCGATCATAAAGTTGCTATGGCCAAAGAAAACGGAGCCAAGTACGTAATCAATCGAAAAACGGAAGACCTTTGGAAAAGAACCAAGGAGATCTGCCCTGAAGGGTTTGATATCATTTTAGATGCCGTTGGTCCAGACACACTAAAAAAAGGATACGCACAACTTAAACCCACTGGCAAAATGATTTCTTACGGATTTGCCTCTATGATGGATCCAAATACCTCATTTACCAACTGGTTTAAACTTATTATAGGATTTCTAAAAATCCCAAGATTTAATCCTCTAAATATGGTAAGTGAAAATAAAAGTATCGTGTGTTTTAACTTAAGTTTTCTTTTTGATAGACAAGATTTAATTCAACAAGGTGCTAATGCTATTCAAAAATGGCTTACTGAAAGAAAAATATCTGCTCCAAAAATCAGCATTTATAAAGCTGAAGATGTGTCTGAAGCACATCGAGATATAGAATCTGGAAAAACTACCGGAAAACTATTGCTTGAGTTTTAGAGCCAAACACTCTTTGTTTTGGCTATCTAAAAGGATACCCTATAGAGCTTTTTTGTGATAGAGCTAAATTGTGATAAAACGTCACATAGCTCTAGTCTCTCTTTTAATTATTACTAAGCATCACTGGCATAACCAACATCAATAGATCATCATCTTTATCTATTTTTTCTGCTGGTAAAATGATACCCGCTCTATTAGGTGCTGACATTTCAATATTGACCTGCTCTGTTGTAATATTTTGAAGCATCTCTAATAAGAAACGAGAGTTAAAGCCTATTTCCATGTCATCGCCATTGTAATTACAAGTGAGCCTTTCATTGGCTTCGTTTTGAAAATCTACATCTTCAGCAGAAATGCTTAATTCACTGCCATTTACTTTAAAACGAACCTGATGGGTAGTTTTATTTGAAAAAATAGAAACTCTTTTAATAGAATTTAAAAGGCTTGTTCTGTCAATGGTTAGTTTGTAGGGGTTTTCTTTAGGAATAACGGCATCATAATTTGGGTATTTTCCGTCAATTAATCGACACTTTAAAGAATAGTTTTCAAAGCTAAAGTGTGCATTAGCAGCGTTAAATTCTAAGGTGACAGATGTATCTAAATTAGATAAAATATTCTTTAAAAGCTGCAGTGGTTTTTTAGGCAAAACAAGTTGAGCGGCTTTTGTTGATTTAATGTCGCTGCGCGTATGTTTAACAAGTTTATGGGCATCCGTTGCCACAAACGTTACCTCAGATTTATTCAACTCAAACAATACTCCAGACATGATACGCCTTAATTCGTCATTGCCTGCAGCAAAGATGGTTTTATTAATGGCATTAGAAAGTGTGATGGCATCCATCTCAACTTTAGACACATCCTCTAAAACTGGAGGTTTGGTAAAATCTTCTCCTTTTTGACCCGCTAATTTATATTTTCCGCTGTCTGAAATAATCTCTATCGCTAATGTTTTGTCATCAATTTCAAAGGTTAATGGTTGTTCAGCAAAGGTCTTTAACGTATCAATCAAAAGTTTAGCCGGAATAGCTACTTTACTATCTCCCTCAATAAGCTCTAAAGCTAAATCACAAGACACAGTGGTTTCAAGATCTGAGGCGGTCACTGTTAAAGTTTTTTCTTTAAACTCGAATAAAAAACATTCCAGGATGGGCAATGTAGGATTTGAGATGATAACACCGCTTAAAGACTGTAGGCTTTTAAGTAAACTAGAACTTGATACAATAAATTTCATAACACATGAGATTAACCTCTCAAATTTAATGATTTGAAGACGTGTTTTTATGTGTTTTAAAAGAATACAAAACGGAACTTATCAACAAAATGTTAGAAACTTACCATCCCGTTTTCAAACGGCTTTTTGACTTGCGCTTTACTTAAGCCTGTTTTTCAAAAAGAACGCTTTAGAAAATAAGACACTGGAACCGTCAACGGATCAAATACATAATACTGAACAATCACCAAATAAGAGTCATTAACAACACCATACATCCTGTCTGTGTTGTACTCTTCAAGCTCACCATTAAACGATTCTGTAGGTTCTTTATGTTTCATTTTATGTGTGCTAATGGTGGTTGTTTTACCGCTCATATCTTCAACAGCATAAGTGTATTCTTTAGGTGAAAATTTCACTGAATCAATTAAATGCTTGGCTGTATCAGAAATAAAGTATTCAAAATACACCTTTTTATACCGCGCTGCATATAAAAGGGTTTTGGCCGTATCAAAATAAAGGGTGTTGTTTTGAAAGTCTTTTACATCATATGTGCCATCCGCTAAAGATATACGAAAGCTTTCTTCAGGATTATGATGACTCTGGAGTGTAATAGAACGAATATCGTTTTTATCATACACAAAAAGCGCTGTGCTTCTCCATTTTTTTTCATCGGTAAAATACCGTGGGGTCAAATACCCTCTAAATCCTTCTATATGTACTAAAAAAGGAACATCTGACTCTTCCATAAGCATATAAGACCCGGTATGATCTTGATTGCCATGTCCTACATAGTAGACTTTGTCAGGAGTGGTTTTTGAATTGGTATAAATCTCAACCTTCACAGATTTTCCGGCCAACTGCCTAATGATGGTTTCATACTTTTCTTTTGACACAGGAGTCTTAACAGATATAGAAGCAATGGTTTCTAAAAGCGTTTGAAGAGGCTGAAAATTAGCTTTATATTTCTTATTGACAGTCCATTGCTCTGGAGTACGCTCTAATAGAACAGACTGCCCTTGTTTATCCGCCATAAAAATTTTTGAAATCTTTGAGGTGTCTTTTAAGGCAAAATCATCTAATTGCTTTGAAGAGTGCCTCATGGAAGGACTAAACATAAAGTATACCGCCATTAAAAGTATCAATAGAACAATAAAACCATAGACTATCTTTTTACTCATTTTGCATATCTTTTATCTCTTAACCAAATCAATATCATCCCCCCAAACAATACCATTAAAAGCGGGCATAACACCCCTATAAATTGTATCATCTGTTTGTTGTTCGTCACTAATGATCGATCTAAAAGTCTTATTTTATATGTTTTAGCACGAGCGTGGATTAAATTATCATCTCCACATAAATAATTGATCACATTTAACATAAAGTCTTTGTTGCCATAAACATGACGTGTATATTTATCGTAGCCCAATTTGGCATAGCGTTGTTGAGCAAGATCGACCTGGTTTTTTATAATATCTGCATCGGCAATTACGACCTGTTTGGTTTGAAGGCTTGTATCTCGCACTTTATAGCTTTTTCCATAATCATTTTTAGGCACCACTCTATTTTTGAATACCGAGGTGAAATTTCCTTCTAAAAGAACAGCCATAGGCACATTAGACAAGTTAAACTGCTCTGGTCTTGGGGGGATGCGTAACATATTATAGCTTATCCGCGCCGGGGTGGTTTGTATTTTTGCGTACTTAGACGAGTTGAGAATAAAAGATTTTTTGACGCCTTTTACACCAATCGTATCAATATTACACACAAAATTGGTTTTGACAGCTTCTATATTTTGGGTTAAAAAGTGGGGATTTTCATTTTGGGTAACTAATGGCGCATAGTACCAAGGTAAAAACTCTTGCTTGGGTTTGCCTGCTAATTGACCAACTACCATTGGAATAGGTAAAGATTGCATGTCAAGGATTAAATTCGCGTTAACACGAACCCCGTAAGTAAACAACATATCCTCAATATTAAATTGTCGAGAAACCCCCATGGTTGATGAATTCTTTTTTAAGGTATCTTCTTTGACATCTACGTAATCTAAAAGCCATAATGCGCGCCCTCCTCTCATGATAAACTGATCAATGATAAACTTATCTGCTTTTGAAAAAGTAGAATCAGGTCCAGCGATTACAATAGTTTTATAAAGATCTAGTGCTTTGAGATCACCTTGAATTTCAACACGATTAACCTTGTAATGTCTTTTTAAACTGTTTTGAATGTCTCCTAATTCTAAATCAGAAAACTCTCCATGTCCTTTTAAAAAGGCAATATAGTCTTGGTTTTTTTTTGAAAGCGCATAAAACGCACTCGCAAAACTATATTCTAACTGCTGAACCGAATTGTTGATTAGTGCTTCAGGAGCTTCTCCTAATTTATTTTTAAAAAGATTGATCGCAACTTCTTTTTCTTTGTATGAGGCAATGGCGCCTGACCAGATAATTTTACTGGATGTTTCGCCCATTTTTTGGGTGTTTAAATCGGTATACTCAAGCCCTTTTTCAAGTAACAAATCATAGGCCTCTCTCTTTTTTTTCTCTTCAAGTTCCTCTAGGTTGATAAAATCATAAACCAAATTTCCATGGGCGTAAGAAGCCATTTCATCTAATATTTCTTGGACTTCTTGCTTTAATTTTTCAAACTCTTGAGGAAGCTCTCCGTCTAGATATACTTTCACATACATTAAATCGTCTAATGCTTGCAGGTTTTCTTTAGTTGCATTACTTAATGAGTATCGTTTTTCTTCTGTAAAATCTATGCGTTTAAAGAAAAAGAAAGAAAGCACATTAATGAGCATTACAATACCTATAACCATTGCTATGTAAAATAGTGTAGTGCTATTTTTTAATCTTATCATCTATCAAGAACGCTTTATTAAAATAATCTGGCGTGTAAAAAAAAGAAAAAGAAAACAAATGCTTATAAAATAAATTAAATCTCTGGTGTCTATAACTCCTCGACTTATAGATCTATAGTGCGCATACATCCCTAATTTTTTGACATAAAAAGCCTGTGAAGAAAAAAAAGAAATATCAGAAAGAGATTCAAACCCTAAATAGGCAATAAAACATAAGAACAATGCCCATAAAAAACTCGTGATTTGATTTTGAGTAAGTGAAGAACAAAATACGCCAATAGCCGTAAAAGCACCCACTAAAAAAAACAATCCCAAATAAGAACCAAAGGTAGCAGGGACATCAATGTTTCCCCGAATTTCTCCTAAAACATATAACATATAGAAGTATATAAGAGAAGGTAAAATAGCCAAGCAAGCAAAGCTAAAAGCGGCTAAGAATTTTCCAAGGATGATTTGCCAATCGCTTAAAGGGCGCGTATATAAAATTTCGAGTGTCCCTAATTTAATTTCTTCTGAAAACAAATGCATGGTTAGCGCTGGGATAAGAAATAAGAGTAACCAAGGTGCTAAGTAAAAAAAAGGCTGCATAGACGCATAGCCTAAGTCTAAGATATTAAACCCAAATGAAGGGAATACCCATAAAAACAATCCATTTAAAAGCAAAAAAAGAGCCAAAATCAAATAGCCTGAAAATGAGCCTAGAAAACGAGCTACCTCTTTTTTGAAAACCCAATACATCCAACATTAATTTACGATAGTTAAAGAAATTTATGCTTTTTCATCCACTGGTCATTAAACATCTTGCCTACATACCTTGATCCGTGATCGTGAAACAAAACGACAACCACATCGCTAGGACTTAACGCCTCTTTCATTTGAAGCAAACCAGCCATAGCAGCTCCGGCAGAATTACCGACAAAAATACCTTCCTTCTTAGCTAAATGCCTTGTATAAAGTGCCGCGTCTTTGTCTGTTACTTTTTCAAAATGATCAATCAAAGAAAAGTCTACATTCTCAGGCAAAATATCTTCGCCTATGCCTTCTGTGATGTAAGAATAGATTTCGTTTTGATCAAATTCGCCCGTTTCGTGGTATTTCTTAAAGACCGAACCATAGGTATCTATCCCCCATATTTTTATGGATGGATTTTTTTCTTTTAAAAATTTTGCGACCCCTGAAATAGTCCCTCCAGTACCAACACCTACAACAAAATGGGTGATTTTACCTGCAGTTTGTTCCCAGATTTCTGGCCCGGTAGACTCATAATGCGCTAGAGCATTACTTGGATTATCGTATTGATTGACGTAAAAAGAATTGGGTATTTCTTTGGCTAATCTTTTGGCCACAGAATAATACGATCTTGGATCATCGGGCGCAACATTGGTTGGGCAAACCTCTACACGAGCACCAACAGCTCTTAAAATATCAATTTTTTCTTGAGATTGTTTGTCGCTCACCGTACAAATGAGTTTGTATCCCTTTACAATACAGGCTAAAGCAAGCCCCATTCCCGTATTGCCTGAGGTTCCTTCGATGATGGTAGCCCCTTTTGATATTTTGCCTTGTTGTTCTGCGTCTTCAATCATTTTTAGTGCCATACGGTCTTTAACCGAATTTCCTGGGTTAAAGGTCTCTAACTTTGCTAAAGTCAAACATGGCAATTGCTCTGCAATAGCATTTAACTTAACAAGAGGTGTATTTCCTATGGTATCTAGTATATTTTGAGCGTAATTCATGAAAATCTTACCGCTTTAGAGGGCGATGTTTTGGCAATCAGTAGCGAAGGTAAAAGAATACAAAGCAAAGAGCAACATATGCTCAGGATATTTACTGCAATTACCCATGTAAATGAAAAATATATAGGCACATAGTCAATATAATAAGTGTCAGGGTTTAATTTAACAAAGCAAAACTTATACTGTAAAAATGCAAGAATAAAGGCAATGATATTTCCATAAAACAAGCCTTTAAAAATAATTTTTATACCAGAAAAAGAAAACACTTTTGTCAACAATCCATTAGAGGCCCCTAAAACTTTCAAGACCGAAATCACGCCTGTTTTTTCAATAGTTAAGATAATCAAAGTCGTCACAATATTGATTAATGCCACTAATAGGGCAAAAAATAAAATCACATATACATTCATGTCTAAAAGAGCTAACCAACCAAATATTTCTGGATATTTATCGTTTACTTTTTCAATATTAAGGGCATACTTTGTCTTAGATAAAATTTTCTGACTTGCACTTTCGAGTTGTTCTATAGAATGCAAAAGCACTTCATATTTACTTGCGCTTTGTGAACCCCATGCATTGAGTTTTTGAAGGGGAGATATCGCACAAAAAATAATGCGACTATCCAGCTCTTCTAAGGCACTTTTATAAATGCCCGACACTTTAAATACCCTCACCCTGATAGGGTCTTGAATAAAATAAACACGTAATTTATCGCCAAGCTTTAATTGTAATTTATGCGCAATTTCTTCGCTAATGATGACCTGAGATTTTGTTAAGCTGTCTACTGTTCCAGCGATTAGGTTTTCTTTAAAAAAAGAGGGGCTAAATTTTGGTGTAATTCCTTTTAATAAAACACCATAAACACTATTTTGGGTTTTGATAATACCGCCTTTTTCTATAATCGGATACACATGCTTAACCTCCTTAATCTGTTCTATGGATTTAACTTTTTTATCGTCTAAATAAATAGGCTGTGCATCGCTTTTAAACGAAGATGACTGAATTTCACTCACCGAGATGTGCGCGTCAAACAAAGAGACTTTTTCTTTGATTTTATTTTGAAATCCCTTGACAATAAATACGCTCAATAGCATTACAATCACGCTGATGCAAGTGCTTAATTGCGATATTTTTATAATGCGCTGAATACGTGTTTTTCCCTCTTTAGAAGAGCTGTAAAAACTAGACGATAAAAAGCGAATTAGTCCATTCATTTTCAAATACTTCTTCTATTTTAAAGCATTAATCACTTTTTGCGCACGCACAAAAGGGTCGTTGTGAAGGTGTGCCTTTATCAAAGCCTTAAGGTCTGGATGGTTTTGGAGTTGGTCTAACCATAATTTTTTGAGTTGATCTTGAAAAATAGATGCTTCATTTTGCTTTCTTTTTTTAAGTATTAGCGCACGATCACTAAAAAAATCAGTGCATAGTTTAATTATTTTTTGGGGGGATTTAGATGACGTAGAACTAAAGTCCGTAATAAATTTCTTGGGATGTGTATTATAGGTCTGTTCTTCGAGAATTTCTTTGAGAAGTGCTGTTTTCTTATGGATTTCTGTGGGGTCAAATAAATCTGTTTTGTGGACAACAATTCCGTGTACCTGTTCTAATATCCCTTTTTTTAAAGATTGTAGTTCGTCTCCTGTTCTTGGTAGGGTTAATAATAAGAACAAGTCTACATATTTATACACCTCTATCTCAGATTGCCCAACCCCAACAGTTTCAACAAAAATGGTCTTAAATCCTGCTGCCTCACATAATAAAATCACCCGATAGGTGTAGGCGGCAATCCCTCCTAAAAACCCTTTAGAAGGCGAAGGGCGAATAAATACATTGGGATGGCCAATTAAATCTGGCATACGTGTTTTATCCCCCAAAATACTCCCTCCAGAAATTACGCTTGACGGATCAATGGTTAAAACCGCAATACGTTCATCTTTAGATAACCCTTTAACCACAGAATTGATAAACGTGCTTTTACCTACCCCAGGTATGCCTGTTATAGCAATGCGCTTAGATTGGATTTTTTCAGAAGATTCTAAAAGTAGATTAAGCAGTTCAGAAGCCTTTGTTTGATCGTCTGTTTTATTGCTTTCAATTAGGGTAATCGCTTTAGATAAAGCATAGCGATCTTTTTGTTTTAATGCCTGATAAAGTTCATGAATATCCACCCGTATCTTATTCTGAAAATACAGTAATATATCCTGTTTTTTGAATCATCTCACCCATTTGAGGGGTAAGCTCTAAAACATAATAATAGGTGCCAGTGGGCACTTTAGTACCTGCAAAATCATAGCCGTACCATTCTATGATTTCTGAGGTGAACTCGTTGCTAAAAATTAAAGACCCCCAACGATTATAAATTTCAAAATTAACGGCTTTCATGTCTTCATTAACAAGCGTTAATACATCGTTAATCCCATCCCCGTTAGGAGAAAACACATTACTAACACGACCATTAGAAGACGCTACGTAGATTTGCAATGAATCTAGTGCTTGACACCCTTGAGCATCTGAAGCTGTAAGTGTTACCCAGTAATTACCTTCTGACTGATAGGCATGCTGTACCATAGAACCTGTAGAGTCTAAAAGTGATCCATCCCCAAAATCCCACAGCCAAGAAGTAGTAGGCTGAGCACCTGAATTAGATGAAAAGTCAATGGGGTTTAATGTTTGATAAAGCGTGTCGGTTGTGTTAATGGTAACCGAAAAGTTAGACGGTGTAATTTGAATAGGTGTCAAAACCAAAAGTTCAGAACACCCATTCACTAAATCTTCAACCAAAACACTTGGTGTATAAGAACCTGAATCTAAAAAGAGATACGAAACTTCAGCGCCTGGCAGAGAATCATACGCCCCTGAATTATTGGTAAACCATGTAAATGTATAGGAAGGATCGTTGGCCGTAGCAGAAAAACTATAGCCTTGAGCACACGTATTAGGCGTGAGTGTAGCTGTTGCATTTAAGCCTAGACCTTCAACAAGAATAGTGTCTTCTAAGACATTCACATAACTACACCCTACAGTATCAGTCACCGTAAGTGTGACATCAAAATTACCCGCAGACAGATAAGTATGCTCATACGTAAAAGGCGTTAGACTTACATTCTGAAAATCGTTGCTTCCATCACCCGGGGTTATAGAAATCAGATCTGCATTAGCCGAGATCATATTAACTGTAAAACTACTTTGTAAGGGAGGGCAATCTGAAAAATTATTCAATACACTGATCTGAGCAAAGGGGCTAGAGATAAAGATTTCTCTTTTAACAGAATCTACACACCCATTAGAGTCAGTGGCTATTAAGGTAATCTGATAGGTAGTGTCCGATAAAAAATTAGCATTAAATTCGGGTGATGTTTGTGTGGCTATTGAGTCGTTATTAAAATCCCATTGATACGATAGATCTGCCCCTGCAGAGGTGTTTTCTATGGTATAAGACGATCTAGCACACAACATAGAATCTAAAGTAAAATCAGGCAAGGGAAATGTGACGGCTATAGCTGGATTTATGATGTGAGTATCAGAGCAGCCATTATCATCAATAACCGTTAAGGATGCCTGATAAGTGCCTACAGAGGTATACTGATAATTAGAAAATTGAACGGTATCTAAGACTGAACCATCTCCGTAATTATAAATCCAAGTATTTAGGCCTAACACCCCAGAAGATGCATCTGTAAAACCTACTGTTAAAGGTAAACACCCCCCCAAAACATCGGTAGAAAATTCAGCCACTGGTCGCTCCAAAATAGTGATGTAATCACTTTTTGACAATGTCCGCGTACAGCCAAGATTATCTGTTACACTAATAGACACGTCAAAAACACCTAAAGAATCATTAAAGTTATAGCTTGCCGTAAGACCACTGTCTATGGCTAAGGCATCAAAAGTCCAATAGACTTGCTCTACCCCAAATATTGTGTTAGACGTATCGGTAAACATACCAAAATCAGATTGACAAAATTCTGTGGTGTCTACTCTAAAACCAGGTTGCAAATCCGATACTTTGATGTCTACAGAGGTAGAGTCCATACAACCCGTAGTGAAATTTTCTACAATCAACCAAGCCTTAAACAAGCCTTCTGATAAATACGTATGCGACGTATTTGCCGGTGCACTGTTAAACACTTGCTGATTGCCATCGCCAAATTTATAGGTCCATTTTTCGGCCCCTTGTGAAGAATCGGTAAACATGACCTGATAGGGCGCCTCACAATTTATAATAGAATCCACAAAGAAAATAGGCTTCGCAGGTTTTACATATACTAAATCTGATTTTATGACTTGATTAGAAGAGCAACCATGAAAAATACTTGTTAGCGTTACCTCAAAAAAACCCGTATCTGTATACGTATGTGTTGGGGTTTGAGTGGAGGATGTATTGCCATCGCCAAAATCCCATAGCCAGCCGTTTGCCTTAGTGTCTGAAAGATCAGAAAAATTAACCGTTAATGGATGACAGCCCGTAGTTTGGTCTACTGAGAAATCAGCTACGATAGGTTCACCTACCTTAATAAAATCATTAGCAAATACGGTGTCTGTACATCCCAAAGCAGTTTGAATGCTATAGGTAACATCGTAAAGACCGGTATCGGCATACGTAGAGTTATCTGTATTATTATTAGAGGTTAATCCATTGCCAAAATCCCAACTCACAGTAGAAATAGCATCTGCACTCAACAAAGGCGTATTATCGGAAAAATTAACAGCAAGCGGTTTACATCCGGATGAAAGATCAAAAGCAAAAGTAGCCTGTAATTCTAAAATCTGAACGGCTGAATCTTGGGTGAATGTATCAAGACACCCAAAATCGTTTAAGGCTATTAAGGTCACTGGAAAAACGCCTTCGTTTTCAAATGTATAAGATGGCGATGCTACACCCGAACTAAGTGTATCATCTAAAAGCCATATAAGGCTATCTGTATTTTGTGATGTATTTGAGTAGGTTACTTGATGTGGCAAATCACATCCCAAAGGCGCAGATACAGAAAAATCAGCTTCAGGCTTTGGATGCACCACAATATACTGTGTCTTTGTCTGAGTACTGACTCCGTTGTTTATGGTTAAGCTTACCGTGAAGGTATCTGACGAGCTGTAGATATGTATTGGGTTTTGAAGTACAGAAGAATCGCCATCTCCAAATGACCAAGACCAATCGCTTACTAATCCGGTAGAGAGATCAGTAAACGCAACAGATGTTCCAGCACATATTTCTGTTGTATTCGCTTCAAAATCAGCTTGCTGTGCTGATATAAATGTGCTAAACAGCAGTGAAATGATTAATAAATACGCTTTCATTGAATAGACTTTAACGCTCTAAATTTAAGCAAAAAGCACAGCTAAACACGATATAAGCTCAATATAAATCAACAAAGCACTGTGAATTATTTTTACATCTAGAATAATTCATTAAAAACAGAAACCTTTTAAGCAAGTCTTGCGTTATAAGTAGTGCATAGTAAACAACCCAAGAGGAATTTTCCTCTTAACCAAAAAGCCGGCTGAAGCCGGCTTTTTGGTTATTTATTTTTTTTGCTTTATCTAAAAGAAAAGCAAAAATTAGTTCGATAACTTATCGTTGATCTCCTTTACTTTATCATTCATATTCAAACGCACATAAAGCTCTTTAAGCGATTTTAAAGTGGGTTTATCAGACGGATTAATATGATGTGCTTTCTCTAAAAACGGCAATGCTTTTTTAAAATCTTCCATCGCCTGATTTTCAAGAGTTTTTGCTTTTTTTGCCTCATTTAAAGGCAATTCGTTTCTCTCTTTAATTTTATTAGCCCCGTTGTTGAAATACAATGCCCCTGCATTGTAATACGCATCAAAATAATTAGGATCTAACTCAATCGCTTTTTGATAACTCTCAAGCACTTCATTAGCCGGCGCTTTCTTCTGATCTAATAAAAACCCTTTATTGTAATGAAACACGGCATTGTTTGGTTCATTTTCTAGAGATGAATTTACACTCGCCAATGCCCCATCAAAATCGTTATCGTTTAAATAAATACTAAACACATAATTTAAAATATTTTGATTGTTAGGATACTTTTTTAACCCTTCATTTTTAAGGAATTCAACGGCCGCATCTTTTTTGCCATCTTTCACCATAAGATCAGCCATTGTAGTGAACATCTTATCACCACCGTAGCCTAAATCAAGACATTTTTTATAACTGATTTCTGCTTTCGCGTTTTCACCTGCATTCGCATAAGAAAGCCCAGTATTATAGATAGACAAGGTATCTGTTAAACCTAATTTTTGGTTAATCATGGTGGTTTTCTCGAACAATGAACCCGCCACTTTGTAATCTTTGGCTTTAAAGGCTTCAATTCCTTTGTTAAATACAGGATTTATCAGTTGAGCAAAATTATTGTTCAAATCGGTTTTGCTGACTTTTTTATCGTTTAACTCAAATGCTTTTAAAAAAGCATTGTAGGCAACTTCTGCAGCATTTGGCGCTAGTGCTTTAAACTTCTCCTCTTTAGTATTTAATAAAGCCAAATAGACTTTACCTTTATAAAACCATGTTTTACCAAGAGTTTTGGTGTCTGCATGTTCTGAAGCTAAATCAATGGCTTCTTTGGCTTTGTCTAATTCATCATATTTTAAATAATTAGACGCACTTTGTACTTTTGCTTTTTGGGCAGTCAATGAAACCATTGTTCCTGACAGGATAGAGAGTAAAAAAAGTTTTTTCATCATTTAGAAATTTAAACACTACAAAAATACAGGAAAAAACAATAGATGTAAAGCGGCCTATCTAATTGGAGTTACCCCGTTTTTCATTAGAAAACCTTTCATAAACCTCATTATCATTGAATTT
>JAHDCS010000016.1:0-22505 GCA_020629755.1 Flavobacteriales bacterium
AAAATGAGCTTAAATATGTATTGAAATAAATGAGGATTTGAAATCCCCCCATAAAAAAAACACTTAACGGAAGTATTAAAATTGGAAAATCTAAGTTGAATAATGTGGTCGCTTCTGTTTTAAATAAAATAGATAAAATAAGCAGGCATAGAGAAAAAATTGTGAGCACTAAAAAGCTGTTTGCAAGAATGTTTTTAGCCTCATTTTTATCTTTAGAAGTTACAATTGCATATTCTAACTTAAAACTAGCAATGGTTACGAAGAGTTGAACAGTACTTACGAACAATGCATAAATGCCAAAATCTTTTGAAGAGTAAAAATATTTCTGAAGAACCGGTAAAATTATAATAGGAAAAGCTTGTGCAAGAATGTTTCCTGAAAATAACTTTGTAATATTTTTAATGAACTCTTTTCCGTACACCGAATGTAAAAATAGACAGAAAACCAACTTAAAGGCAAGTATTTTTGCCTTGGATACGCTCTAATATCTATTTTATTCTACTTTTAAAGTATGATCTTTTTTCAAGATTCAACCTTTACACCAAACAAAAATGAGTTTTCTCACTATAGTTATCCTAGATATGATGTTTACTTAAAAGGCGTTTTTTACATAAAAAAATGTCTTGCAGGAAAAGAAAGTCTAGATAAAGTAATGTCTGTGTACCAAGACAAAAGCCGTATTTCATTTGAAGATATATTTGGAAATTTTATTGTGTGTATAGTACATAAAAATTCAAGTAAACGTCTTTTGTTTTCTGATAATAGCTCAATGTTGAAGCTTTATATTGCGAAACAGGCAGTGTCTACTTCTTTTCTTGAGGTTTCGAGTTTGTTTTCTAATGACAAAACTGAAAAATTAATTGATTACCAATCAATTACTGAGTTTCTTCATTTTGGGCATGTGTATTTAGGAAATACATTTTTAACTGATGTCAAAAAGGTTTCTGAGAAAAAATTTATCGTCATTGAAAATAACACGATTCAACAACACAATAAAAATATCCCTAATAGTTTTGATTTTCAACCTATACAAATAGATGGGTTCTTTAGAAGACTTTTCTTTTCTATAAAAACAAAGATTATCAGCTTAGATTTAACGGGGGGGATTGATTCAAGATTAATAGTTAGCTTTTTTTCAAAGACTAAACTTCAATTTGAATTGGCTATTAGTGGGATTAAAAATAATCTTGATATAAGAATAGCAAAAAAAATAGCTTCAATTTTATCTAGACCACTACATATTACATATCATGAAGTAGAGAAGTTTAGTGCGAATCAAATAATTGATGCTTTTAATAAAACGGATGCTCAACTGGATGTATTGGCATTTCATAGAAACCATCAATTTTCAAAAGATCGAATCTCAAGAGCAATAGATATTCAAATTAGCGGTGTTGGAGGAGAGCTATACAAAGATTTTTGGTGGTTGCAAGACTTTCCGTTTTATAATAAAAAAGAATCTAATCTATCAAGATTATATCATACACGTATAGCTCCTACGAAGTTTAATGAAAATATATTAGGTTCTAAATGTTTAGAGGTATCAAAAAAAATTAAACCTATAACATTAAATGTTCTAAATAAATATGTGTGTGACAGCAATTCTAAAACATACGATAGTATCTATCTGGAATATAAAATGAAAATAAACGCCTCAAACTATGTCGCTTCTTTAAACAATTATTTTGACACTTATGCCCCATTATTAGAGCCAGGTCTTTTATCTATGGCATTTAAGCTTGATAGAAAAACAAGAACGTTTAACTATTTTCATAGGCGGTGGATCTCAAAAAATCACATGGTTTTATCTAAAGAAAAAACAACGGAAAACACTAGTTGTTCTAATCGTTTAAGTTATATAGTTTTTGATATTGGCTTATACCTTTTAGACAAAATAAAACGTGTAGGCAAGCTCATTTTAAGAAAAACCACTAACAAGACATTTTTTCAAGAAAGTCCAAATAACAATAAGATGTACGAGCAAGCAAAGAAAATATCTTTTATACCTAACATGCTCATTGATCTTTCTGAAAAAGAGATTCTAAAACATCATTTAACTGTTGATCAATTAAATGCAACTACCCTTGGTAGGTGTATTACTATATATCTATTTTTAAATCATATTTCGAATTTTAAAATTACTAAATGAAACTTTTAACTGTTCTTGGGGCGCGGCCTCAATTTATAAAAGCGGCTGCTGTAAGTCGAGTAATTAAAGATAATCCATCCATACAAGAGGTTATTGTGCATACGGGTCAGCACTTTGATAAAAACATGTCTGATGTTTTTTTTCAACAGATGAATATTCCAAATCCGGCCTATAATTTAGATATTCACTCTTTACCGCACGGCGCAATGACGGGCAGAATGATAGAAGGCATTGAAAAGATATTAGGTAAAGAAAATCCGGATGTTATATTAGTGTATGGCGATACAAATTCAACTTTGGCTGGCGCTTTGGCTGCGCAAAAGTTAGGTGTTAAAATTGCGCATGTTGAGGCAGGCCTTCGATCATTCAACTTAAAAATGCCCGAAGAGATCAACCGAATTTTAACAGATAGAATATCTGATTATTTGTTTTGTCCTACACAAAAAGCCATTGATAACCTACATCGCGAAAGTTTTGAATCCTTTAATGCACAAATGGTTTTAAGTGGGGATGTTATGCTCGATGCCGCTTTGTTTTATGCCTCTCAAGCAGATCAAAAATCATCCCCTCAAATAAAAAATGAACTCAAAGAACAACCTTTTATTTTATGCACCTGCCATCGGCAAGAAAACACCGACGATAAACAGAGGCTCTCTGCTATTGTAAAGGCACTTAATACCTTGAGTAAAACCTATAAAGTGGTGTTGCCCTTGCATCCGAGAACAAAAAAGAAAATGCAAGCTTTTGGGCTTGATTTTTCGTTTACCCCCATTGATCCGGTGGGCTATTTTGATATGGTTTGGCTGTTAAAGAATTGTGCTTTTGTGATTACCGATAGCGGCGGATTACAAAAAGAGGCTTTCTATTTTAAAAAATATGGAATTACGCTTAGAGATCAGACAGAATGGGTCGAATTAATAGATCACGGATTTAGTGAACTTGCTGGTGCCGATTATGAAAAGATTCTCTCATGTGTAGAAGGATTGAGTCAGAAGCAATCAGATTTTTCGATTCCGCTTTATGGTAATGGAAAGGCCTCAGATGTAATCATCGAAACTTTAACCAAACAATAATTACAGCCCACAGTATACATCCCATTAAAATGCCTCGACACGTCTTTAGATAATTAAGTCTTAGAAATAGGTAAAACAATAGCCCATTCAAAAGCATGCTCATACTCATAATAATGCCATGGTATTGTTTGTTGAGTAGAAAGAGCTCAAGATAACGCCCTGGGGAATAATGCGTAAAGTGCATCAGATAATACACCCAAAAGCCAATTAATGGACCTATTAAGCCTACTAAAAGCCCAAACCAGAGTTTACGAAAAAGGCCAGTGTTCAAAATTAGTAATTGAGGGGTGATGGGTTAAATCGTATTGAATAGGCACTACAGAAACAAATCCATTTTCTAAAGCCCAAATGTCTGTGTCTGGTGTTTTATCAGTACTCTCGTATTTGCCTGTTAACCAGTAGTATTTGCTGCCCATAGGGTCGAACCTCTCTTCTAATTCTTCGGTCCAGTTGCCATTGGCTTGGCGGCATACTTTTATGCCTTTAATGGCCTCTTCTGGCAAGGCCGGAATATTGACATTTAAACATGTATGTGGTGCTAGTTTACGCGTTAAGGTATGTTCTATAATTTTTGAGATGAATGTTTTGGAGGGATTAAAATTAGCGTCAATAGAGTGGTCTAATAATGAAAAACCAATGGAGGGGATGTTTTCCATAGCCCCTTCAATAGCAGCAGACATAGTGCCTGAGTACATGACATTCACAGAACTATTGGCGCCATGGTTAATGCCTGAAAGCACTAGATCAGGCGTTCTTGACAATATTTTATGCATGGCCAGTTTTACGCCGTCTACCGGAGTACCATCTGTGGCGTAGGCTTCTTGAGCATGATCAAAATCAACTTTTCTAAAGCGTAAGGGTTTGTTTATGGTAATCGACATGCCCATGCCAGACTGCGGTTTGTCAGGCGCAACCACTATTACATCACCAAACTTAGAGGCAACTTGAGTTAAAGCCTTTATGCCTGAAGCAAAGATGCCATCGTCGTTACAAACTAAAATCAGAGGTTTTTGCATAACATAAACTGAAATTTATAACGCAAATCTACGTAATTTTGTGAGGATGTATTTGAAAACCATTTTTTTACAAAATTTTAAAAATTACAAAGACATATCCATTGGTTTTTCTAAGAATGTAAATTGTATTTATGGTTTAAACGGTGCGGGAAAAACCAATATTTTAGATGCTATTCACTATTTGTCGTTTACCAAAAGCTTTTTTAGTTATTCAGATAAAAAGAATATTAATTTTTCAAATGACTTAGGCTATTTTACGCTAAAAGGGGTGTATGTTCATGATCAAGAAGATGCAGAACTTAGTATTCGCTGTGCTTATGATCAAAAAGAAAAGCATTTTTGGCTCAATGAAAAAAAGTATAAAAAATTTTCTTCTCATATAGGCAGAGTACCTTTGGTCTTTATTTCGCCTTCAGACATACAACTTGTTGAGGGCGGTTCTGAGAGTCGAAGAAAATTTATGGACCTTATCATTTCTCAAAAAAATAAAACGTATCTCAATGCGCTAGTCAAATACCATAAAACGCTAGCACAAAGAAATGCACTTTTAAAAGAGAGTTTTCGAAAAAATATAGACGATGCGCTTTTTGAGATATTTGATGATCAGTTAAAAGAGTGGGGGGATGTGATCCGTAAAGAAAGAGAACAGTTTTTAAAGGCGTTTACCTCTAAGGTAGAAGAGTATTATCGCATTATTTCAAAAGAAAAAGAAACAATTGCCCTGGAGTATCAACAGAGTAATTTAGAACTTAAAAAAAACTTTCAAATAGACCTAAGAAGAGGATTTACAACATCAGGCGTACATCGAGATGATATTGTTTTTTTAATGCATCAAAAATCTTTGAAGGCTTACGCGTCTGAGGGGCAAAAAAAATCATTTGTTATTGCTCTAAGATTGGCACAACTTAACGTGATAAAAGAAGCCTTAGGGATATCGCCTATACTACTTTTAGATGATATTTTTGACCGTATTGACCAGCACCGAGCGCAAGTGCTGCTTCACACGGTATCAAATCAAATTGATTCTCAGGTTTTTATTTCTCATACGGATGGCAAAAAATTAAAAGAGGTGTTTAATGCTCAAACGAATGTTCATTTTTATAAAGTTGAAAAACAAAACGTAGTGAAAACACATGCCAGCTAGAAAAAAAAATAACCAATCGTTATCAGAAGTTATCAAAGGGATTATTTCTTCAAACTCAAAGTTAGCGTCTGGCCTTTTACGTGTTAAAATCATTTCATCTTGGCCACAAATAGTAGGTAAACACATAGCGTCAAAAACTTTAGATGTAAATTTTTATGGTGAAAAATTATATGTTAAAGTAAGTTCATCAGCACTTAGGAATGAACTTTTTTTTCAAAAACAACGCATTATTACGTCAATTGAAGAAGAGCTAGATTTAAAAAAAGGCACCATAAAAGAATTGATTTTAAAATAAGTCAATCTTATGTTCTTTCTCACCAATGGTGACTTCAGCAATCTGATCGCAGCTTTGCGGAGAAAAATTAATTTGTCTTTCTCGAAGATCTTCGGGCTGTAAAATGCAATTGCCATCAGATAATTGAGGGTTAAACTCACAATAGGCCAATATTAGCCCAGAAGACAAATTAACGTCATATAAGCGCCCTTCAGTGTTAATGCCATTGACAGATCCAGAAATTCTAATTTGATTATCTGAAATGCAGGTAATGTTTTGGTAACACAAGCTATCAGAGGCTTGGTGGCTATAAGAGGTTTCTGTTCCGCTAATGGTATTAAATGAAAGTGATCCGTTTAAAATGGCAGCGACCTGGTTGTAGTTGTTTAAATACACCTCTAGGTTTTCTAACTCAATAGTTTGCGTACTTGAAGAGCTTATGTTTATGGTAAGCCCACCTTTGATTTGATTTTCATCAATAGAAAAATCAGAAAAGAATACAGTAATTTGATTTGAAGGACTTAGACTGTTTTCTAAATCAAATAAGGATTGATAGCGAATAGTTCCGCTTTTTATTCGAGAGGGTAAGTCTAAGCAATCTACATCATTATAGGAGACCTCAAAGGAATAATGATTGCCTGTTGAATCTAATTTAAAATCACTTGGTATGCCGCAATTGCTTAGGGGGATATAGGGCTGTATGGCTTGGCCGCTACTGTCAAAATTTATCAGGGCGTGTTTAAACGTTTGAACAATCTCAGAGACCACAACAAGGCTTGTGGTAAATTGTTCGCTAGTGGTCGTTTGCCTGTTGAGCTTATGCTTTCTGCAAGAACAAAAGAATAAGACCACTAAAGCTGTAAGAACAAGAGATCTCAAAAGAACGTTATTTCTTTTTCTTAGCGGTCGTTTTTTTTGCCGCCTTTGGTTTTGCGGTCTTTGGTTTTGCTGCCGCTACAGCTGGCTTAGCTTTTTTTCTTTTTCTAGATACTCCGTAGGAGCCAGCACTTATTTTTCCTTTTTTGGTTTTGATGTCACCTCTTCCCATTAAACATAATTTGAGCGTGAATTTAAATAATTTTCTTCCAAAAGTGAACTGTTTTTAACAGATTTTCTCAGCCATTCCAATAAGACGTCATGTTTTCTCTTTTCTGATAGCTCAAATGGGATCTCTTTACTAGATATATTGTTTTTCGCAATATACATACATAAAGCAGCAGCTACAGAGATATTAAAACTTTCAGAAAAGCCTACCATTGGAATTTTAACAAATCCATCCGCCATATCTTTAACACAAGTTGTAATGCCAGTAAGTTCAGTGCCAAACACTAAAGCGGTTTTTTTAGAAAAATCAAATGCATCAATGTTTACACTTTGCTCATTTAAGCTTGTAGCAACAATTTGATAGCCTTGTTTTTTTAGCTTTGATAAGCATTCTTTTGTATTTGAGTGTGAATGAATATCTAACCATTTATCTGCACCAATGGAAATGTCTGTGTGAACGTTAAAGCGATTTCTACTTTCAATCACATCGATGTTTTGTATGCCAAACGCATCTGCTGAGCGAAGTACAGCACTTGCATTTTGTGTTTGGTAAATATTTTCGAGTACAACACGAAGATGCTCTGTTCGCTGTTGTACTTTATCTAAGAAGAGCGCTTTTCGAGCTTCAGTCACAAAGCCAAATAAATAGTCAATAAGCTCTTTAGAAGGATTATCCATTTGTTTTTTTGATCACATTACAGAGTTTAAGTAAAAGTCTAGCGCCAATATTAGCATCTAAATCAGAATCTTTTTGATTAGAGACCTCGCTTAAATCGGCGCCGATAATTTTAATGTTTTTCTTTGAGAGCTCGTCCAATAAATAACATAATTCACTAAACATAAGTCCGCCCGGAACAGGTGTGCCGGTACCTGGACATAAAGACGGATGCAGCACGTCAATATCAAGACTAATGTAAAGGTATTTAGATGTGATGCGCTTTAATATGTCTTTAGTAATCGTATGCCAATTTTCGCCTTTAAATAAGCGCTCTTTAATTTGATGATCAAAGAATACAGTCGATTTTTTATTGGTGTTTGCTCTGTGTAGTTCTTCTTCACAAAAGTCTCTAATGCCCAGGTGGATAATTTCTTTACACGGCTTAATTTTAGATGCATTATACATAATTGAGGCATGAGAAAAGTCAAAGTCTTGATATGATTTTCGAAGATCAAAATGTGCATCTAGATGTAAGATGCTAAAAGAATTGAATTTTTCTGATAGGGCCCACATCAGCCCTAAAGGGGTAGAGTGATCGCCACCTAGACTAATTAGTGTTTTGTTTTTGTTGAGTAAGGATAAAGTCTTTTGTTTAATCTCAGAATGGATGGTTTTACAAGCAGAATTAATGCTTGTTTTTTTCTTTTTTTTAGGCTGTTTTAAATACTTTTTTACCTCTTTACGCAAGACTTTGTTTTGTGATTTAAGATCTATGAAATTATGATGGTAATAAATTTTATTTTTCCAACAATTTTTTAAAATTGGGTCATATAGATCGATTTGAGAAGACGCTTTGAGTAATTGCTTTGGTCCATCAGAAGATCCTTTGTGATAAGAAGCAGTAGCATCAAAATGAATGGGTAAAAGTACAATCTCTGCATCCGAGAGCGTATAGGGAAGTCCAAATATTTTTTTTGGGTCTTCACAAGCGGCGTTGGGATTAAATAAGCTCATTGTATACCAAAGATGGAGTAAAAAAAAAGAGTTACCTCGCTTTTGAGATAACTCTTTCTTAAACGTTAGAAAAAACGTATTAGTTTACAGCTGAGTTTAAATCAGCACCTGCTTTAAACTTAATAACGTTTTTAGCTGGTATTTTAATTGTTTTTCCAGTTTGAGGATTTCTGCCATCTCTAGCAGCTCTCTTGTTTACAGAAAAAGATCCGAATCCAACTAAAGCAATTTTATCTCCTTTTTTTAATGCTTTAGTAGTAGTGTTTACAAAAGCTTCAACTGCTCTTTTAGCATCTGCTTTAGTCAAATCAGCCTGAGATGCAACTGCATCGATTAATTCTGTTTTGTTCATAATAATTAACTTAAATGCCTATAAATAGGCGGTTTCACATAGTCACAAATATATATTTGATTGATTTTGATAAGCAACCAAATTCGCTGTAAAACACCAAAATTGTTAATAAATAGGGGGTTTTTGTTAATAACCTCACTAAAAACAGACAAAAAAAGGAGCGAAACTCAACAATAGCCTAAGGTTTTATAGGCAATTAAGCCGATTATCTCATGAAAAATAATTTTCCAATCTATAAGTACATCAACTGAAGGAATAATTTTGGGGAAAAAGCCATTGATTGGTTTTGCTCTAAAATCGCAGGCGTACACATCAAAATTGATCTGTTGTTTTTTAAAGCACTGTGATGCCCTTTTTATATGAAAAGCTGAAGTGATTAAAAGGTGTTTCTGATGGTTTAGATTGTATTCAGATAGTGTTCTTTTGGCATTCAGTGCATTTTCATGCGTGTTTCGCGATTGACTTTCTATAATAAGTTGCTCTTTTTTTACTCCGCAGGTATGTAAAAAATCTGACACATAGGTGGCTTCGCTTTGTTGGCGATCAAAAATAAATCCAGATCCCCCCGAAAGAAAAATACGCCTAATTTTACCAGTTTGAAGCAATTTGAGAGCTTGCAAAAGCCTGTCAGCGCCTGAGGTAAAGACAATTTTAGAATGCTGATCCATATAATAGCTGTATCCGCCTAAAACAATACCAGAAGAATAAGAATGTTCAGTTAGAGGTTTATGAGTAGCTTCAAGTTTGCTCATGGCCATATTAGACAGCCAAGGGTTCGTAAACAAGAAAATCCCCCCTGCTAACACACGTAATAGTAAAGAATATCTTTTGCTAAGAGAAGTGCGTGTGCTGATTAAGCACAAAAGAAAGATTAAGATAAAAAGAGGGTTTATAAGCAGTGTGATGATTTTTGAGAGGTAAAAAAACATGGCTATTTTTTTAAGGTAAAGGTAGAACAAGATTAATAATTTAGCGCGACAATTCAGTGAGATGCGTATCTTTGCATTCCTTGGATAAAAAAAGCAATAATATTATTCAGATTGAAGATTTGAAAATCTTCATTAAGCTCATTACACAAAATTGGTATTTGTTCATTTTGCTTCCGCTGGTATTTGGTGTTGCTGCTTTTTTTTATGCGTATAGATTAAATAATATCTATTTAGCTAAATCTCAGATTATTTTAAAATCATCTGATGTTTCAGATTTAGATACTCCTTTTTCAAATCCTTACGCCACTTATGAAGACACTAAAAACCAAAAAAGGGTTATTAAATCGTCTAATATTTTAGAAAAAGTCGTAGAAAAGCTAAACCTAGGGGTTTCTTATTATGTAGTAGGACGGGTTAAAACATCTGAAATTTTTCAAAATGTGCCCTTTTCTGTTCGGTCAGATAATTTTGGCGCAAATGCATATTATCGTCCGTTTTTTCTAACCATCATCAATGAGAATAAATATACATTAAGCTATACAGACAATAACGGGGAGACAGTTCAAAGAGAATATGCGTTTAATACCTTAATTCTTGATGAAGGATTTAATTTTTTGGTGCATAAAAAAGATTTTTTTTCTCCTGCGATCGGCGGGGCTCAATACAAGTTTTTGATCAGAAGAAACCAGGATTTAATTTACAAGTACAAAAATGCAATCAATGTAGATAATGAAGAGTGGACCACGATTTTAAGTATTTCTTTACAAGACGAGATTTCATCAAGAGCGGTGATGTTTTTAGACACCTTAGCAAGAGAATACATTGATTACTCATTGCAAAACAGATTTGACATTAACTCCAACACCTTTGAATACATCAATACGCAATTAGACGAAGTAGTGTCTATTCTCAATGATATTGAGCAAGAAATAGAAACGTATAAGGCCTCTAAAAAAATATTACACATTGAAAAAGAACAAGACGATTACTTTGATAAATTAGTGAGGAGCCAGGCTGAACAAAAAAAGCTCAACTTTAAAATTCAAGCGATTGATGATTTAAAGAACTATTTAATATCTTCTAAAAGCAATGAGTTTTTACCACCTAGCTACTATATTTTAAAGGAGGATCCCTTTATACAAACCACGATAGAAAAACTCTATAATATTAATATTCAACGTACAGAGCTATTGCAAAAGGGGACAGAAAAAACCTTCTTGATTAGCTCATTGGATAATAAGATTGAAAAAATCAAGAAAGATTTACTAACTAACCTAGTAAACTCAAAAGAATACCTTCAGTCAAAAAACAGCTCTTACGATAAAGATTTGTCTTTGTTTAAGCAAAAGCTAAAGACTATACCAAAGAATCAAAGACAGCTTTTAAATATTCAAAGAAAGTTAGAAGTGAATGAAAAGTTGTATTTGTTCCTCTTAGAAAAGAGAGCAGAAAATGTGATTTCTAAAGCGGGGATTATCTCTGAAACAAAAGTGATTGAAAAACCAAGGTCATATGGTATTGTATGGCCTAATCGAACAAAGATTATAGCGACATATGTTTTAGCAGGTCTTATTTTAGCGCTTTTGATTGCTGTTTTACGGATGTTCTTTTTTCAAAAAATTCAAACCTTAAAAGAGCTAGACGAAATGACCGATTTGGCTGTTTTAGGAGGAGTGCCACTGTTTAAAAACAAGCAGAAAGAGTATTTGGTTATTGAGCATAACCCTAAAGGTCATTTTAGTGAGGCCTATCGAAACATAAGGGCAAACCTTCAATACCTTTCTGCCGAAAAACCTGCCAAAATTATGTTGGTCACCTCTGTGCACCCTTCAGAAGGAAAAACTTTTTCTTCGGTAAACCTAGCCACTATTTTAGCCAAAGCAAATAAAAAGGTCATTGTGATTGATTTTGATATGCACAAGCCGCGTTTACACGTGACTTTTGAAATGGATAAAAATTTGGGGCTTTCAAATTATTTAAGCGGTAATAAAACCATTGAAGAAATTATACAAAAATCACCTGTAGAGGGGTTACATACAATTTTATCGGGCCCTGTGCCGCCAAATCCGTCTGAACTAGTCTTGAGTGGTGGTGTAGAAAAACTCATTAAACAGTTATCTAAGATATACGATTACGTAATTTTGGATACGCCTCCTATGGCGCTTATCAGCGACGGGTTTATCTTATTAAATAAATTTGTAGATGTAGGTATTTTTGTCATGCATACCAAATATGCCAACAGAAATGGCTTACGCTTTTTAAAGGAAATTGCAGAGAAAAACCCGACTAAAAGTGTGGGGATCATTTTAAATGGCATTAAAGGGAATAAGTGGAGGTATTACTATGGCAAGTATGAGTATAGTTATAAGTATGGCTATGCGTATGGCTATGGCTATGGGTATAAATATTCAGACGATTAGCATAGTTGTGTATGTTGGCTGGATTTAATTTTTCTATTTTTCGAAAGAGTTTTTCTATTCTTGATAAGACCCAAAAAACAAAGAGCATATGTATGTTCTTAACACTTCTTTTTAGTGCGGTTTTAGATTTAATAGGTTTAGGGGTTTTGTTTCCTTTGATTTTAGCGGTGCTTTCAAAAGACAACTTTCAAGCCTACAATTACATTGGGGCCTCATCTTATGAGACCTTTATTTTGTTTTCTTGTTTGGGGGCTTTTTGTATTATACTGATTAAAAACATCATAAGCATAAAAATTGAACATCTTAAGGCGCGTTTTTCTTATGGTATTTTTTATGATTTAAGTTCTAAGCTGTACCGAAAGTATTATTTGAAAGGCTTTAGATATTTCAAAGAAGAGAATTCAACGGTAATTTTTAAAAATATTTATTTAGTACCCTTCTATTTTGCAGGATCAGTACTTGTTAATACGCTTAGCATTTTGACTGAAGGCATTGTGCTGGTGTGTATTTTTCTTACCCTTATGTACATTGATGTTGTTTCAGTTTGTGTTTTGGTATTCTTGCTTTTACCCATATTGGGGTTTTTTTATGCAAAAATTAAAACAAAACTTCAAAATATTGGAGAGAAAACAGATCAGATCGCACCTCAAATTCACGATTGGCTGAACCGGTCTATTTTTGGCTATACTGATATTTTGATAAGTGAGGCCCATCCGTATTTTTTTGACTCTTATCAGAAAAAAATAAAAGAAATGACGCGTTTATCCATTGCGCGATTTGTATATGGACAAACGCCTCACAAGGTGATTGAAACAGGGATTGTACTCACCATTGTGTTTTTAATTTTATATGGCGTTGTTTTTATTAAAGATTCTGAAAAAGTATTGACCTTACTTAGTTTATATGGGGTGGCATCTTTTCGTTTAACGCCCTCTTTAAATAGAATTCTAGTGTCATTAGTTAATATAAAGGCCTATGATTACACCATTTCAATTTTAAGTAAAGAAAATTTACCTCAGATTCAAGCATCTAGCGCTGCAGAGCTTAAAAATCATGCTAAAAGCCTTTCCTCAAGCGAGTTGGATTTTAAGGATAAGCTCGGTTTAGATAAAATTTGTTTTAGTTATGTAAATGATGGGCAAAAAGTAACGATTTTAGATCACGTTTCATTTGAGGTTTTGAAAGGGCAATCTTTAGGTGTTATTGGCCCATCTGGAGCAGGGAAAACCACCTTGTTAAATATTATTTTACAACTCATCAAACAAGAAAGTGGCACGATGTATTTAGATGAGCAACAGATTGACTCTGAAGAGCTCTATGCTTGGCATAACATTATAGGATTTGTAGCTCAAGACGTTTATATTGTGGATGGATCAATTGCCGAAAATATTGCTTTTGGTGTGCCAGAGAACCAAATTGACTTAGGGCGTGTAGAAGAGTGTTTAAGAAAAGCATGTTTACTAGAGCATGTAATGCAGCTTAAAGATAAATTAAACCACAGGATAGGGGAGAGAGGCACTCTTTTTTCAGGAGGTCAGCAGCAGCGTATAGGCATTGCAAGAGCATTGTATTCTGGCGCTAAGATTTTAGTTTTTGATGAAGCGACATCCGCCCTAGATTCACAAACAGAAGAGCTTATTACCGAGTCTATTCAGAATCTCTCTTCAGAAAAAATAACCTCAATTATTGTCGCACATCGGATTTCTACCCTGAAATATTGTAATCAAATCTTAGAGCTTGAAAAAGGGAGGATAAAACAAATTCACACCTATAATGCGCTTATCGACAAGAAATAATTTTGATCACAAAGTTTATGTGTAGTTTTGAACTCAAAATCGAGCGTTGTTAAAAGGTAAATTTTTCTTGTCAGATGAAGGCTATGGCCATATTGTACGGCAAAATGCCATTATTAAAGCAATTGAAAAAAAACATCCTGATTTTTCGCCAAGTATTCAAACGCACAAACACCTTTCTGTTGCCCAAAGGATTATTGAAAATGCTCATTTTGAAGATATTTATAATAATATTTCTTGGTTTAAAAGAACAGATGGCTCTCCGGATGTAGCAAAAATTAAAACCCATTTTCAAAATTATCCTACGCGTTCAAAACAGTATATCTCAGAGAATATAGAGGGTGTTAAAGGCTATGATTTTTTAATTTCAGATTTTGTGTATGAAGTGTCAGAAATGGGTGAAAAATTAGACATCAAGACTTTTGGTGTAGCGCATTTTACATGGGATTGGTTTTTCTCAAAACTCTTTCCGCCGCCGTTATCTGAAGAGGTGCTGTCAAATTTTTTTGCTTTAGCAAAAAAATTTGATATTCTATTTTTTCCGCCATTCACTCCCCCCGAGATACTAGATTTTTATAATGATAACGCCTGCGAAGTGCCATTTATTATAGATCAGAATCGTTCATCAAACAGTAAACAACTAAGGTCAGATGCGTTTAAAGTGCTCATCATTGACAGCGGAGCAGGGGTTTTATCCTCCCATATTCAAAAAGCACTTCTCCAAATCTCTAAATTATCGGACTTCTTTTTTTATGCCTCAGAGACATTTTCATCTGTGGCCTCAAATATTGAATTTATTTCTAAAGACGAATTATTTATAGATTACATTTCTGGTGTAGATCTTGTGATTGCCAGACCTGGATTTAATACCATTACAGAGTGTATTGCACATAGAACGCCCATGCTATTGATCGGAGAAGATATGAATCCAGAAATTATTGAGAATAGCATGCAGTTAAAAAAAGTAGGCTTGGCAAGTTTTATTTCTCTAAAAGATTTCTCGAGTCATCTTTCAGAGGTATTGCCCATGTTTATAAAAAATGAGTATCAGACCATTCTAGAAAGGATGAAACAGCATACTTTTGCGCTTAATGGTGCAGATGTAATAGCATCTCATATTTTGAATGACATATGAGTAAAGATTTAATTGCCATAATTCCGGCTAGAGGGGGCTCAAAGAGATTAAAAAACAAAAACATTTATCCCTTGCATGGATTACCTCTAATTGCGTATACCATTAAAGCGCTTGAAGCATCGGCTTATGTAGAAGAGATTTACGTGAGTTCTGACAGCCAAGAGATTTTAGACGTATCGTCAGAATATGGGGCTCTACCTTTATTGAGATCAAAGCAAAATTCAGACGATAAAACACCTAAAATAGTGGCCATAAGAGAAGCCTTAGAACAGCTTGATACGAAGCCTAAAAATGTTATAGTGCCCCAAGCAAACTCTCCTCAGATTCAATCAGAACATATCGATAAGGCCTATGAAATGTTTTTAGAGCATAATTTATGGGAGGTGATGTCTGCCGATAAGAATGGTGTGCAAAATGCGGCTTTTAGAATTTTGAGATATCAAACCGTTTTTCAAAACTTTTTAAGTGCGCATTGTGGGTTTTACGTAGCCCCTTCAATAGATGTGCATACTCTTGAAGATATTCAAACGCTTGAAAAACAGTCTTTTTAATGTGTGGTATTGCAGGTTATTTGGGGTATCAAAAACGCACTAACGGGCAGATCTCAGCCTGTCTTTCATCTATGCATAACAGAGGGCCAAATGCAAAAGGATCTTTGTATATATCGGTTAATGCGCAGACACACCTGCATTTATTGCACACTCGCCTTTCGATATTAGACCTTGATCAGCGTTCAAATCAGCCTTTTGAAAAAGAGCACGTGGCACTGGTTTTTAACGGTGAAATATATAATTATATAGAAATCAGATTGGCTCTTGAGGCAAAAGGGCATGTATTTTCAACACAATCAGACACCGAAGTATTACTGCATGCGTATCTAGAATACGGTAAAGGCTGTGTTGATCACTTTGAGGGGATGTGGAGCTTTGCTCTATATGACAAAAAAGAAAAAACACTTTTTTTGTCAAAAGATAGGTTTAATGAAAAACCCTTGTTTTATTTCAAAACATCAGACGGATTGTTTTTTGGCTCTCAGACCACTTTTCTCGAGCATTTAGCGGGCCGAAAGATGGAGATTAATCGGGCACAGATTTTTCGCTTTTTAGTCAATGGACATAAATCGTTATACAAACAAAATCAGAGCTTTTTCTCTCAGGTGCAAGATTTGCCTTTTGCCACAAACTTACTAGTTAATCCAGATTTATCTCTTGTATTTAAAAGATATTGGGCGCCATTTTATAAGCCAGAAATTACAGATACACAAACCGCTATAAAAGGGATTAGAGAGCGTTTGATTCAGAGTGTAAAGCTTAGAATGCGTTCAGATGTGCCTTTGTCATTTTGTTTGAGTGGAGGGGTTGATTCTGCTTCTTTAGCCTCTATTGCGGCAAAAGAGTTCAATCATCATGTCCATACTTTTTCTATTATTGATTCAGACAAGCGCTATAATGAATCAGAAAATATCAATGCCACCCTGCAAGACATTCAATGCGAGAATCACTCTATTTATTTACATCCACAAGAAAATCATTTAGAGAACTTAAAGGGTTTAGTGGCTTACCATAATGCGCCTGTGTTAACCATTAGCTATTATGTACATTCGTTGCTTTTAAAAGCAATCTCCGATAAGGGGTTTAAAATTTCTATTTCTGGTACGGCTGCCGATGAAATTTTCACGGGCTATTACGATCACTTTAATCTTCATTTATATGAAATGAAAGATCATCCAGAATTTTCAAGTTATTTACAAGACTGGCGCACATATCCTGCTCAATATGTACGCCATCCATCCTTTAAAAACCCGAGACTTTACTTTGATGATCCTTCTAAAAGAGCACATATTTATTTAAATAGTGCTGTGTTCTCTAGCTTTCTTAAAACAGATTTTAAAGAGCCTTTCACAGAAACTACATATGTCTCATCATTGCTCAGAAATAGAATGAATAATGAGCTGTTTAATGAAGTAGTTCCCGTTATTTTACATGAAGATGATTTAAATGCCATGTGCTATTCTGTAGAGAATAGGAGCCCGTTTTTAGATACAAATCTCATTGAGTATATGTATCGTATTTCTAGTGATCTTTTGATTCAGAAAGGCTATGCTAAATATCTGTTACGTGAAGCGATGCAGGGCATTTTAAATGATAAAGTGCGTTTGTCTCGAGAAAAAAAAGGATTCAATGCGTCGATTAATTCTATTGTAGATTTCGAGTCAAAACAAGACATTGATTTTTTATTGTCTGATGGGCCTATTTTTGATTTTGTGGAACGCGAAAAAATTGAAAAACTTTTAACTGAAAGACAATTTGAAAACAGCTATAAAAAATTTATTTTTAATTTTTTATCGACCAAACTATTTTTAGAACACCATGAGCAAGCACTTTGAGTATGTGCCACAAATAGATGCCTTGCGCGCTTTGGCCGTTTTGATTGTTCTGTTTTCACATTACTTAAGAGATGCAGCGATTAGCAATATGCATTATTTTGGCCGGTTTGGTGTTGATCTTTTTTTTGTAATTTCTGGCTTTTTGCTCACGGCTATTCTTGTGAAGCAAAAGGCCAAGAACATACCCAAAATCACTATTTTAAAAGGCTTTTTTGTCAAACGGTCATTGCGCTTGTGGCCCGCATATTTTGGGTTTTTAGTGTTTCTGTTAATACTTTCTTACCTTACCGGATTTTGGGTTTCCAAACCAAATGATTTGTGGTATTATTTTACGTATACGATTAATTTTAATTTTTTTTGGGAGGGATATAAATCCCCGAGCTTAAATCATATCTGGTCTTTGTGCGTGGAAGAGCAGTTTTATCTTTTTTTGCCTTTTGTTATTTTGTTTTTTAACAGACGATTACAAATTATAATTTGCAGTGTATTGTTTTTTCTAAGCCCCTTTATTTTAACCCTTTACCCGCAGGCCATTCAAAGAGTGATGGTCTACTCTAATTTGCACACGCTCTGTGGCGGAGTATTGTTGGCGATTATGTACAAAACAAAATACATGCGTTTTAGTATTCAATACGCCTCTATCTTTTTCTTTATTTCTCTGATTGTTGCCTTGATCTCTTATATGCGCCCTAACATATTTATTTACGAGACCTCTGTGGCTTTGGCTTGTATGTTTTTACTTTTATGGGCTGTCAATGGATTTCCTGAAAGCATATCCAGATTATGCAATCACAATATGGTTTTATACATTGGTAAAATCAGTTATGGCTTGTATCTGTATCATCGGTTTTTACCTCATTTTTTAAAGCCTATCATGCGCCGGTTAGATCTTAATCTGCCACCTATAGTTCTGCTGACTCTATTTTTTATTTTAGTAGGGGGGATGAGTGTTATCTCTTTTGAGTATTACGAAAAGTTTTTTCTCAAGCTTAAGCGAAAATTTGATTATTGAGTTTTACATTCACATATCTTCAGGTCTATCTTTTTTTTTGGAAGATTTTCTTAACGCCAAAGCAGCAACGCAGTATTGCTCAAAATAAGTCAATGGAAGCCTTGTTTGAAAACGTGTCGCTGCGTTTTCCTCAAAAAGAAAGAACTGATCTATGGATCGGGTTTAAAATTATTTACAGACAACTTCTTTTTCTTAAAAGCCCTGTCAAAAAGGTGCTGACTACTGCTTATGAAAATAAAGCGCTTCTTTATGAAAGCACCGATAAGTTTTTTGATTCAGAGCCCCTTTATGTTGGCAAGCACACTGGTGAAATCCCTAAGTTTTACTTCTCAAAAGAACAAAGCATTTTATATTTAACCCTTTTTCAAAGGGTGTTTGCTCTTTTTCTGATGTTGTTTAGTCTTCCTTTTTTAGTCATGTCGGTTTTCTCTAAGAAAAAATTAGCCTGGGCGATGCTTATTTCTCAGCTCTTTGAAATAGCATCGGTGTCTAGTTTTATTCATAAAAACAGGGTGGATAGGCTGTATGACTTTGTTAATTATGAGATAGATAGCAATCTATTGTATTTGTTTTTAAAACAGAAATTCAATCCAATTACACATTATAAAATTCCGTCACCAAATTCCCTTAAAAATCATAATCATATTCTGTTTTGCGATGTATTAGCGCTCAGCACGCATTATCAAATCGAAGAGCTTGATGAACTTGTGTTTATCTATTACCAAAAAATTGAAAAATGGCACCCAGAGTATGCCTTAAACTACATCCACCACTATAAGAACCCTTCTCTTAAAAAAGAACCAAAGTACGGCATTGGTTTTTATTCTCATGGCAGCTGGATCAGAAAGCAAAACGGAGATGCAGATATTGAAAATGATATCTTATATGAAGAAGAGTTGGCTTTAGCATACCTAAATAGAATAAAGCAGAATACGTTAAACACTCAAAATATTTGCATTTTCTTACATCCCCACGAAAAAAAAGCACAAAATATTAAAAAGGCCAAGCAGTATTATAAAGATAAGCTATCCGCATTTACGGATGCTGATATTTTTTTCTATCAAAACAATACGGCTTTGGCATTTGATACTGTAAATGTGGGCGTAGGCTGTCTTTCAAGTATTGTTTTTGAACGCTTATTTGCTGGATTTAAAACTATTGTGTGTATTTCTGAAAACGATAAATCATTGCTCAAAAAAACAGCGTTACATAATATTAGAGCTTATAGTTATTTTAGTTTTGAAAAATGCTTTCAATCAAGCCTTCACTGTTCACATGTAGAATTTTTTAAACGATACAATCTTGAGAAATATCATCATACATCCTATCCTGAACTTAAAGAAGTTTGTTAATTTCGAATTATGTTTATAATATCAGAAATATCCCCTCAGTTTTTTGGCGACACTGAAGTCGCAGAACAAATGATTCTTCAATCTAAAATGGCAGGTGCTAATGCCATTAAGGTTCAACTATATACGGCGACCCAATTTGGTGCCGAAAGAGCATATCTAGAAATGTCTTTTGAACAACTAAAGCGGCTTAAGACATTTGCAGATGGGTTAAATATACCCTTGTTTGCAACCCCATTTACTTTTGATAGGCTTGATTGGTGTATGGATTTAAAGCTGCCTTATTTGAAGGTGGCCGCTCGCATGCACAAAGAAATGCCAGATTTAGTACAGGCTATTATGGACAAAAACATTCCGACTTTTGTGTCGATTCCTTCTGATACAGACCCAAGTACAATTAAACAGTTCGATCATGCCACATATTTGTATTGCGTGGTTAAGTATCCGACACGTATTGATGAGTTTTCTATGCCTGATTTTTCAACTTCTATTTTTCAAGGCATCTCTGATCACACGCTAGGTAATGCTGGGGCATTGTATGCTAGCGCACACGGGGCAACGTATTTAGAAAAGCATTTTACTTTACGCAAGTCTTATCAGTATGTCACTGAGAAAGCCCATCTAGGCTCTATGGATGCTGCTGATTTAGCTCAGATTAAACAAACTGCACGAGAATTTGAAATTATTAGAAAGACAATTAATGCATGATTGTTGTTGTTGATTACGGCATAGGCAACATTCTTTCTATTCAAAATATGTTGCGAAAGATTGGTGCGAAGAGCTGTATTTCTAATGATCATAAGGTCATTGAAAAAGCATCTAAGTTAATACTGCCCGGGGTAGGGTCGTTTTCTGTAGGGATGCAAAATCTAAAAAAACAAGGATTAATAGACGTATTAGAGCAAAAGGTTATTCAGCAAAATACGCCTATTTTAGGTATTTGTTTGGGGATGCAACTTATGTGCGCTAAAAGTGAAGAGGCTGGTCAAATAACCGAGGGTCTTGGGTGGTTTAAAGCTGAGGTAAAATACTTTGATAAAACAAAATTGCCAAAATCTTTAAAGGTGCCCCATATGGGCTGGTCTGAAATAGATGTTAAGCAACCAGATACTTTTTTTTCTAAGACTTTGGATGAACCTTATCGTTTTTATTTCACACACTCTTTGCATGTTGCTAATGCTGATCTTAAAGAGGTGTTATGTGAAAGTACTTATGGCTATAACTTTGTAAGTGCACTTAAAAGAGATCATATTGTTGGGGTTCAGTTTCATCCAGAGAAAAGTCACTTTTTTGGCATGGAGTTGTTTAAACGTTTTTGCTTTGAGAAGAATTAGAGTCATCCCAACTTTATTACTTCAAAATGAAGGGCTTTACAAGACAAAAAAGTTTAAAAACCCCATATATATTGGAGATCCAATCAACGCGATTAAAATTTTTAATGACAAAAGAGTAGATGAGTTAGCGCTTATAGACATCTCTGCATCAAAAATGGGCAAAGGCCCTAATTTTTCTTTGATTGAACACATTGCATCTGAATGCTTTATGCCCTTAGCTTATGGCGGAGGGATTAAGACTTTAGAACAGGCTCAAAAATTATTTGCATTAGGGCTTGAAAAGGTAATTCTAAATTCTGTTTTATTTGAAGATTTGTCTTTAATTCAAAAAATTGCTAATCAGTATGGTGCGCAAAGTGTAGTGGCTTGTGTGGATGTGTCAAAATCTTTGTTTTCTAAAGAAAAAGTATATAATCACTTACATGGTAAGACAGTAAAAGGATCCGTCTTAGACTGGTGTAAACAAATTGAACAGGCAGGTGCCGGAGAAATAATTTTACAGTGTGTCTATAAAGAAGGTACTTTAAAGGGATACGATGTTGAGTTGTTGCATCAGATCACCTCCTCACTCTCTATTCCTGTAATTGCGCTCTCTGGGGCTTCTAACATAGATGATTTTTATCAGGCGATTGATAGAGGTGGTGCTTCGGCGGTGGCAGCAGGCAGTTTGTTTGTATTTAAAAACGGTGATGCCAATAGTATTTTAATTAACTATCCATCGCCCTTAGAACTGAAAGAAAAACTCTTTCAAAAACTATAAACTGACAAAGTCAAAGTGATATTTAGCAACCTTTTTGTAAAACTTACGTTAAAAAGAATATAATTTTGCGAAAATGAAAAAACGCTATCCTATATATCTATTGGCTTGTAGTATGATTGCTGCATGTTCAACTAAGCCTCGTGCGTGTATTGACGCGAGTTCTTATGAAGTAAACACAGGCCATTCCATCGTGTTTGATAACTGCTCTGATAATTCTTCTAGTTTTGAATGGAATTTTGGAGACGGGTCTACGTCTACTGATTTTACACCTTCACATGCGTTTAACGCATCTGGTGAATATGAAGTAGAGTTAAAATCATACGACAAAGATGGCGCCATTTACGATGTAGAATCCGTATTTATTATGGTAAGTTCTTTGGGCACTCATTTTCAAGGCAAATATGTGGTCGACGATCATTATTTTTTGAAAACCATTAATGGCACAACAGAAAACAGATTTGATTATGACGCACAATTAACTAAGCGCGGCGAAGATGGGTTTTATATTAATAAAATAAATGGCTATGCCAATGTGTACACACGCATTACAGATACCAATCACTTTGAGATTCCTGAACAAATAGTATTTGAAGATCAAGGGTGGCCACCGCTGATTCATAAAATCAAAGGCGAAGGTACTTTTAATGATGAGTTTATGAGTAT
>JAHDCS010000016.1:22515-40130 GCA_020629755.1 Flavobacteriales bacterium
TTTAGTTTTGTATAAGGTATCTGTTTATGAGTATTGAGTATTTTGTAGAAGAAATTTCAGGCGAAAACTTTTACAGCGACCCTGAGTATATTAGAGGTACTTGGAAGGCCGTAAGAGAATATTAGTCTTGAAAAGAACACGATTACTATCGACTAAAAATACAAAAAAGAAGCTCATTTAAAAGTGCATTTGAAGAGCTTGTTGACGGTTTGAGGCCTTTAGATTTATGATCTATCTCTTTTAATTTTCTAATAATTGTAAGAATAGAACGGATGTCGTATTTTGACTTAGCCAAGGCATAATCATTAAAAAAAAACGGAGATATCTTTAAGAGTTGAGCCCCTTTTATTTTATCATTCGTTTGATTAAAGTGAAGGATTAATAGCTTTGAGAAAAATGAAAATAAAATTCCTACAGTTAATATTAATGGGTTCTTATTTGGATTTCCTATGAAATATTGCGCTATTTGGAAGGCTTTTTTTCTGTTTGCTTGCGCTATGGCTTTTTGAAGTTCAAAATTATTATATTCTTTATTAATGCCAATCTGTTCTTCAATGACTTGTTCATTTATAAGATTTAAATTTGGTGAGAGACCTATTTTTTCTAGAGCTTTCGCTAGAGAAGTTAAATTTTCACCTAAATGTTCTTGTAAAAGAGCAGCTGCTTTTGGAGAAATTTCTCGCTTATTTTCTTTGACCTGCGTAATAATCCAACTTTGTACCTGATTGGGGTAAAGTTTTTTAGACTCAAATACAGTGCCTTTTTCTTTTAGGGATTTCCATAAGGCTTTAAGCGCTTTGGTTTTGATCGGAAGTTTTTCATTTTTATAAGCAAGTACAAGCACTGTTGAAGGCAAAGGGCTCTTAAGGTAAGATTCTAACTGCTCAATCTGTTTGAGTTTTTGCGCTTCTTTAAGAATCACAATTTGTCTGTCGCTTCCCATCGGAAACTGTTTGCATCTCTCAACAAGTTGAGAAACCTCAATTTGATGCCCGTATAAGAGATGTAAATTAAATGCTTTGTGCTCTTCTTCTAGACCGTGTTTTTCAATACTCTTGCACAACTGATCAATAAAATACTCCTCTGATCCAAAAAAGAGATAACAATTGGAGAACTGCTTAGATTTAATGTTTTTTTGGAGGGATGAAAAAGTCACTTTTAAATAGAACTATAAGAGAAATTAAAATTTCAGATGTCTGACAGATTGTGCTTTAGTTTCTATGGCCTTTAAAGCGTTAATGCCTACCACGATATGATTTTCAACAAAATTTTTAGTGACTTTTTCATCGCTTTTAGCTGTTTTAACCCCTTCAGGAATCATTGGTTGATCAGATACTAAGAGTAAAGCCCCCGTAGGGATTTTATTGGCAAATCCAGTGGTAAATAAGGTCGCTGTTTCCATATCAATGGCCATAGCTCGTATTTTTCTTAGATAGTTTTTAAATTTTTTATCGTGTTCCCAAACGCGTCGATTGGTTGTGTATACAGTGCCCGTCCAATAGTCTATTTTTGCTTTTCGAATGGTTGTAGATACTGCCTTTTGTAAGTTAAAGGCTGGTAAAGCAGGTATTTCTGGCGGAAAATAATCGTCAGAGGTCCCTTCGCCTCGAATGGCTGCAATGGGTAAAATAAAATCACCGAGCTTGTTGATTTTCTTTAACCCTCCGCACTTGCCTAAAAATAAACAAGCCTTTGGTTTTATGGCAGATAGCAAATCCATTATGGTTGCAGCATTTGCGCTGCCCATTGTGAAATTAATCATGGAAATATTGTTGGCCGTCGCTACTTTCATAGCTTTTGTTTGATCAATGATTTTTACATCATTGTATTTCGCAAAAAAATTAAGATAGTAATCAAAGTTTGTAAGCAGTATATATTGCCCAAAATCATCTAATTTAGCACCTGTATAGCGTGGTAACCAATTTTTAACAATTTCTGATTTTTTTTTCATGACCCCTGATGTTTTAAAGAAATTAAATTTACCCCTTTCTGAGCTCAAGATCAAAGAAATCAAAGGGCAAAACGTATTTTTTGACGAATTTAGAAAAAAATGGATTAAGCTTACACCAGAAGAGTGGGTAAGGCAGCAGTTTGTACATTTTTTAATCGATGATTTTGCTTACCCAAAAGCTAGAATCGCTTTAGAACGAAGTTTAAAAGTAAACCAACGCACTTATAGAGCAGATGCACTTGTTTATGACAGCTCTGGAAATCCGCTAATTTTGATCGAATGTAAGCGGCCAGAGCAATCCATTGGCAAAGAAAGTTTTATGCAAATTTCAAGGTACAATATTGCCCTGAAGGTGCCTTTTTTGTTTTTAACCAATGGTCATACGCACTTTTATTTTTATATTGATTTAAAAAGTAAGCAAATACAGCGCTATGCTCATCCCCCCAAATATAAAACTCTATTGCCTAATTAATGGGCTATTTTTTATAAACATAATGGCTTATCAAGGGCAAGAAAAGATTAGCCCGGTATATCTAAAAAAAGCAAACAAAAAATCGACGATAGCGTCGTCTGAGGTATATTTAATAAAGGGCGATTTGCAAAAAATTAAATCAGGTTTAAAAGCGTATAATGTCGATGTTTTAGCCCAATACTTAGACTATCTTTCAGTGCGTATACACCATCAGGATGTAGAGGCTGTTTCACAGATAAAAGGCCTATCAAGAATGATTTTACAAGTTGACCACCCTTTTGTGTTGAACGACACCTTACGGATAAACAATAGGGTGAAAAATGTGCATACGCGCACACATCCTCTTGCGAAAAGTTATACCGGAAAAGACGTTGTTATTGGCATTATAGATCTTGGGCTTGAGGTGCGTCATCCTGATTTTTTGAATAATGATTCGACCACCAGAGTATTGTATTATTGGAATCAAAATTCTAATGCTGGCACAGCGCCTTTAGACTATGGCTATGGCACACAATGGAACGCCAATCAAATCAATGCTGGTGATCTATTGCATACCTCAACATCTGATCATGGCACACACGTAACAGGTATAGCCTGTAGTAATGGCAATGCTCCTGGTAATTACAAAGGCATGGCACCTGAATCAGATATTATTTTTGTAGATTATTATCAAGGCAATCAAAGAGATTGGAAGCTATGTGTGGTTCAAGCCATAGAGTATATTTTTACCAAGGCAGAAGAGCAAGGCAAACCCTGTGTAGTGAATTTAAGTTTGGGGTCTTATATTGGCAGTCATGATGGTCAAGACCCTTATACTCAAATGGTAGACAGCATGATTGATGCCGCTCCATCAAGAGCCGTTGTCTGTGCGGCCGGTAATAGTGGCGGGGCGCATCCTTTTCATTTGTCGTATGAGGTGACCAGTGATACTGCATTTACTTGGTTTAGGTATAACCCTTTGACCTGGTATGGGTTTTCAGGCCTTATGTTTGAGCTGTGGGCCGATACGGCAGAGTTTAACCAGGTAAAGTTTTCTATAGGCGCAGATAAAATAAGCCCTGCTTTAAGCTACAAAGGGGCTACTGATTTTCGTTCTGTGGTACTAGGCGATTATTTCGATACCATTTATAACGCTCAAGGCGATTTTCTTTTTGAAGTTGGCACATGGACAGAGTTAATAGACGAGAAGTATTTTATGCAGGTCTACGTGTTTAATCCTGACTCAACAGATTATCATTTTAGGTTTTCAACGACTGGGTCTGGCAGGTTTGATGTTTGGTCTTCAGAAGATTATACAGGGTCTTCGCAGATGTTGTCTGATTCTAATTTTAATTTTAATGTTTTGGGGGGATATGATGGGATAGCACATTACAAAAAACCCGATCAATTATCTTCAATGGTTTCTGGATGGGCTTGTTCAGACAAAGTAATTACGGTAGGCAATTACACCAACAGATCATCGTATGTATCGTATGGTGATAGTGTAGTGAGCTTTCCATTTACACCTGGTGAGTTGTTTTTTAATTCAAGCCTTGGCCCCACTAGAGATGGACGGATGAAACCAGATATTTCAGCACCTGGAGGGGTAGTGTTATCAGCTACGCGTTTTTTTTCTTTAGCGGCAGATACCATTAATAATCCGAGGTTTATTTCACAAGAGGGTTACCACAAAAGAAATTCAGGCACTTCTATGGCGGCGCCTTCTGTGGCAGGGGCTGCTGCCTTATATTTTGAAAGTTGTTCGATGGCTAATGCCCATCAATTAAAGCAAGATTTAATGGCAAGCGCCTATAGAGATGTGTATACAGGACCGCAAGAAAACAACTATTACGGACACGGAAAGCTTGATGCCTTTGCACTATTACAAGAACCTTTTATTGGAGCTGATTTGACGCTTCAAGCAAACAACACTACCATATGTGCTTCACAAACAGAACTGATACAGGCCAGCGATCAATTTAATGCGTATCTATGGAATTCGGGTGAACTATCGAGTAGTATTCAGCCTACAACATCTAATTATTATCTCTGCAATGTATCTAATGCACAGGGATGTACTATGCAAACCGATTCACTATTGTTTGTCGTACATCAGAACCCACCACAACCCCAAATTGATCTTCAAAATTCTCTTTTAGTCTCCTCAATAGGATATCAGTATCAATGGTATAAAAACGATCAGCCTATTCTTTCCGAAAATAATCAAACACTTTTGTCAGTCGATACTGGATATTACAGCGTTGAAGTGATAAATCCCAATGGATGTAGTGCGTTTTCAGAGCCTTTTTTGGTAACCCAACAAATACTTACCGATCGATCTTTAGAACAATTTACAAACACTCAAGTATTTACGGATAGGAACACACAATCCATACAAATTATCTCAAAGCAAGCATTTGCAAGATACTCACTATTTAACCTAACGGGACAGAGCATTCAAAGTGGGCATCTTCATAGACCGTCTCAAATAATCTTAAACAAAATATCAAGTGGCCTTTATTTTTTAGAATTAGAAACAAAGGAGAACCAAAAAATAATAAAGCAGTTTATATGGCCTTAATTGTACCGAATCAATCCCCCCAACTGCCCTTGTCAAGCGATCTAAAACCAATGGCTTCTGTTAGGTGCTGCACTACAATAGAGTCAGATTCTTCAAGATCAGCTATGGTTCTTGCGACTTTTAATATTTTGTTGTAAGCCCTTGCGGATAAGTCAAGTTTTTCAATGACTTGTTGTAAAATCTTTTTGCAGGATGTATCAATCTTACAATAACTTTCAATTTGACTGCCTGATAAATGCGCGTTGGTTTTCGTAGACATTGTTTTAAACCTGTGTCTTTGAATTTCTCTTGCTTTTGTTATTCTTTCACTGATCTTTTTAGAGGTATACCGCTCATCAATTGCTTTTGTGAAGAGCAAATGTGTTTCAACAGGGCTTACTTCGACATGCAAATCAATTCGATCTAATAGCGGGCCTGATATTTTTTGGACGTATTTTTTAATTTGAAAAGGGTTACACGTACAGGCTTTACTCGGATGATTGTAGTACCCACAAGGGCAAGGGTTCATAGAGGCTACAAATATAAAACGGGCAGGGTAGTGTGCACTGTACTTAGCTCTAGAGAGATGAATTTCATGTTCTTCTAAGGGTTGGCGAAGCACTTCTAAAACCGATTTTTTAAATTCAGGCAACTCATCTAAAAATAAGATGCCATGATGCGCTAAAGAAATCTCTCCAGGTTTTGGATACACGCCGCCACCAACAAGTGCCACGTCTGAAATGGTATGGTGAGGCGATCTAAACGAAGGTAAGTAAAGCTCATCTTGTTTACGCATTGCTCCTGCAATTGAATGTATCTTGGCCGAATCGATCATTTGTTTTTCGCACAGTGGCGGAAGTATACTGGGCAACCGTTTTGCCAGCATGGTTTTACCTACACCAGGCGGACCAATCATAATTAAATTGTGATGTCCAGCCGCTGCAATTTCAAAAGCACGCTTCACTTTTTGTTGGCCTTTTACATCTTTAAAGTCTAAGGGTGTCTTTTTAGTAAAAGACAGAGGTGATTGGGGTGTGTTTGTAATTCTATTTTCAGCATATTTGACATTAAAAAAGGCTATGGCATCTTTGAAGTGGTTGACGCCTATAATATCAAAATCTTTTAACAAAGAAGCTTCTCTTATATTATTTTTGGGTAGTACAACGCCTTTAAATCCTTTTCGTTTCGCTTCAATACAAATGGGTAAAACGCCTTTAACTGGCCGTAATTTACCTTCTAAAGACAATTCTCCTAAAATAATGTATGCGCTGAGTTTTTCATCATTTATTTTGCCATCTGCTGCCAGTATACCAATAGTTAATGCTAAATCATACCCAGCGCCTTCTTTTTTTAAATCAGCCGGAGCCATGTTAATGGTAACCGATTGTCTTGGTATTTTAAGCCCATTGTGCTTAAGGGCACTGTCAATGCGTTGCTGACTTTCGCGAATGGCACTATCCGCTAGCCCAACAATAGCAAACTGAATGCCTTTGGTAATAAAGGTTTCAATAGTAATAATATGGGCGTCTATGCCCAGAATACTTCCTGAATAGGTTTGTACAAGCATACCGCAAAATTCATCCTTCCAACACCCATAAAAAATATATAAACGCTTAGATACGTTTATAAACGTTTAAAAGAATTTTTTAAGATGTGAAACATTTGAGAAGATTTAGCAGTAAAAAGCATAAAACAAATAAAATGAAACGCTTTTATACCTTTTATTTACTCTGCTTTATTTTTATTCTAACGGCCTCTCAGGGTGGTTGCGAAGCCGAAGAAAACCAACATTTAGCATGTGATTTTTTATTTAATGACCCAACCGAGCCAGATTGGATGCGCGCTAGAGTTGAAAACCAAATGGTTCAGCAAATACTAAAAGTACATACGCCAACGTCTCCTTCATACATCGTATATTATGATCAAGGTTGGTCTGGCATTCAAACGGATTGTCCAGAATACTTTGCTAGAGTCGTCAATTGCACAGGTACAATACTTGGATATATTGACTGTACAACACCTGAGGCGAACTACTTAAAAAAATACGAAACCGATTATGATCTAGAAGTTTTGTATGAGCGCTAAGCGCTTACTCAATTAGTCCAATCTTTTTTGCCCGTTCTTGCCACTGTGTACGGGCTTTTTTGCGCAAATCACCCATTTGATCTTTTTCGTCTAAAATCTCAAAACCTAAAAGGGTTTCTAACACATCCTCTAAAGTGACTAGACCAACTACAGCACCAAAGTCATTAACGACAAGGGCGATGTGGTTTTTATTTTCAATAATGCTGTCAAAGAGTTTAGGCAAAGGGCAGTCTTCTTTAACAGCAATGAGTTTTCGTTTAATAGCATCAAGGGTTTTATGTTTTTTTCCGTCAATAAGCTCCAATAAAATATCGTCTTTTAACACAAACCCCGTAGGATTATCTATATCATCTTTAAAAATAGGGATACGTGAAAACTTTAAATTTCCTTTGTCTTTGCAGAAGTCATCAATTTTCACCTCTTGATTATGTGCTGCAATAATATTTTTAGGCGTCATAATATCTTCAGCGCGTACTTCTTTTAAATTTAAAAGATTGTTGATGATCAATGATTCTTTTTGGTTAATGGCTCCACTATCAGCACCTATTTCGGCCATGGCCTGAAAATCTGATCGTGAGAGCACACTTTTTGATTTGTCTTTTTTTAAGGCTTTGGTAATCAGTTTACTTACCCACACTAAAGGATAGGTTAAAAAGATAACTATTTTAAGACTTCTTACTGTAAATGGAAGCAGTGCTTTCCAATTGTTGGCTCCTAAGGTTTTTGGTATAATCTCAGATAAAAACAAAATAGCCAAGGTCATTAAAAATGCAATAATAGACTCATAACTGAGTTGAAAACCTAAGAGATCAATAAAATTTTTACCGAATACTTTGCCCGCTTGTGCCCCAACACCGATAGCCCCTACAGTATGTGCAACTGTATTTAAACTCAAAATAGCCGAGAGAGGCATGTCTATTTCATCTTTAAACTCATTCAGTGTTTTGGCGTAATTAAGCCCTTGTTTTTCAATAGTTTTAGCATACGAAGGTGTTACACTTAAGATGACAGCCTCCCATACAGAACACAAGAACGAAAACAAAATAGAAAGGGCAAAGAAGAAAAACAGCGTGGTCATAAGGTTATTTTACAGCAAATATAAAAGAAACAATGTAAGGAGTTTATTATCTTTGCATAGCTAAACAAAAACTATGGCTAACCTTACTGAACAAGAGATAGTTAGACGATCTTCATTGCAGCAGATTAAAGACTTGGGAATAAATCCTTATCCCTCCAAAACATTTAAAACTACTCATTATTCGGTCGATATAACGGATAATTATGCCGAAAATGAACCTGTAATTATATCTGGAAGGCTGATGAGCCGTAGAATCATGGGGAAAGCCTCCTTTATTGAATTGCAAGACGCTAAAGGCCGTATTCAGGTATATGTAAACAGAGATGAATTGTGCCCTTCTGAAGATAAGACGATGTACAACACGTTTTTTAAAAAGCTCTTAGATATTGGCGATATTATTGGTATTGAAGGCCATCAATTTAAAACGGGCGTTGGTGAAATATCAGTGAACACGAAAACGCTTACATTACTTTCTAAATCTTTGAAGCCACTCCCGATCGTTAAAACAGACGATAGGGGCGTCGTGCACGATGGCTTTACAGATCCTGAGTTGCGTTATCGTCAACGTTATGTTGATTTGATTGTAAACCCTCAAGTTAAGCAGACCTTTGTTAAGCGTACACAGATGATGAATTCTATGCGCGAGTATTTAAATAAAAAAGAGTATTTAGAGGTAGAGACCCCTATTTTGCAACCATTATATGGCGGTGCGGCAGCACGGCCCTTTAAAACACATCACAATACCTTAGATATGACGCTGTATTTAAGAATTGCTAATGAATTGTATTTAAAGCGTTTAATTGTGGGGGGATATGATGGGGTATACGAATTCTCGAAAGACTTTAGAAATGAAGGCATGAGCCGTTTTCATAATCCTGAATTTACACAAATAGAGCTCTATGTTGCGTATAAAGATTATCAGTGGATGATGGACTTAGTCGAAGAAATGGTCGAGAAAATTGCACTTGATTTACATGGCCAAACAAAAATTCAGGTAGGGGATAACCTTATTGATTTTAAACGCCCCTGGAAGCGTTACACCATGTATGAAGCTATTGAACATTTTACGGGGGTAGATATTTCTAAGATGGATGAAAAAGCGCTTAGAGAAGTCGCCAAAACATTAGACATTTCTCTTGACAACACCATGGCTAGAGGCAAAATTATTGATGAGATTTTTGGTGAAAAATGTGAGCCAAATTTAATTCAGCCTACTTTTATTACAGATTATCCGATTGAGATGTCGCCTTTAGCCAAGAAACACGAGGATAAAGAAGGTTTGGTAGAGCGTTTTGAAGCCATTTGTAATGGAAAAGAAATTTGTAATGCCTTTTCTGAACTCAATGATCCGATCGATCAAAGAAAACGTTTTGAAGAGCAGCTTGAATTAGGTAAAAGAGGCGATGATGAAGCCATGGTGTTAGACGAAGATTTTTTAAGAGCACTTGAATACGGCATGCCACCCACTGCAGGTTTAGGAATAGGCATTGACCGTTTGGCTATGATTATGACCAATTCTAATTCTATTCAAGAGGTATTGTTTTTTCCGCAGATGCGCCCTGAGAAAAAAATGGAGCTTAAACTCAATGAAAATGAACAAAAAGTATTTGATCAGCTCACCAAAGAGAAAAGTGTTGAACTTAACACCCTAAAATCTTGGAGCGGTCTGAGCAATAAGGCGTGGGATAAAACCATTAAGTCTTTAACTAAAAACAAGTTGGCGCAAGTAACTAAGACAGACCAGGCATTAACAGTGAGTTTGTTTAGCTGATTTTCCAATACATCAGCATAAGCACTGGAAAACAAATTAATAAAAGTACAAAAAGTGTCATCTGAATGAGCATTAGCCCCATCACTATTAGTACTACAAATGGCATAAGATAGCGTTTGTTAATTTGTATTTTTGAGCTTAAAAAACGACTAGATTCATTTTGTTTAAACGCATTTTCAAATGTGTAGGCCTCTATTTCAAACGCACTTTTTTCATAGCCTTTTACAAGCCATTCTAAAATATAGAGGCAGATATTAAATTTGAGAATCCCTATGCCGCGGTTGCCCTTTTGCAAAAACTGTTGTGCATGTACACACTCATGTACTAAAAGACTAGGCCTATGAAAGCCCTTTTTAAGGTAGATGTTTATTTCGTTGGTAAAAAAACCAGTGGTTGTAATACCTCTTGTGAAAGGCGAAAATAGAGCGGTAAACCACGGCAAGCGTTTGTAGAAATTGATTTTAGAGAAGTCTAAATTTGGAAACGTATATTTAAGTGTATTTAATTCTTTAGTGCTGAGTTTTTTTTTAGGGGGGAATAAAAACTGATAATAACTTAGTGCATTACGTTTTATAATTCTAAAAAAAGTCAAAAGGAACTATCTTTGCGTCAATTTACAAAAAATGAATCAAAAAATAAGAGTACGCTTTGCGCCATCTCCGACAGGTCCTTTACACATTGGCGGATTAAGAACGGCATTATACAATTATTTATATGCTAAAAAAATGGGCGGAGATTTTATCTTACGTATTGAAGATACTGATCAAAAAAGATTTGTTAAAGGCGCCGAAGACTATATCATTGAAGCGCTGAGCTGGTGTGGGATTAACCCTTCAGAAGGCATTGGTACTTTAAAGGGAGATTTTGGCCCTTATAAACAATCTGAACGCAGTGAAATTTACAAAGAATATGTGGCTAAACTTATAGAATCTGGATTTGCCTACCTTGCCTATGATTCTGCTGAAGAGTTAAATGAACAAAGAGAAAAGAATCCGAATTGGAAGTACGATGCTCAGAGTAGAATGCACATGAAAAATACACTGAGTTTGTCGTCAGATCAAGTCGAAACCCTAAAAAAAGAGCCTTATGTGGTTCGTATAAAGATACCAGAAGAAAGAACGTTTAGATTTTCTGATACAATAAGGGGAGAGGTATCTATTGATTCTTCAACAATGGATGATAAAGTAATTTTTAAATCAGATGGATTGCCAACGTATCACTTAGCCAATGTGGTAGACGATCATTTAATGCAGATTACCGATGTCATTAGAGGAGAAGAATGGCTCTCTTCAACGCCCTTACATGTGTTTTTGTACGATTGTTTTGGGTGGACCAAACCTCGTTTTTCACATTTGCCTCTTTTATTAAAACCTACCGGTAAAGGGAAACTCTCTAAACGGGATGGCGATAAAATGGGCTTTCCGGTTTTTCCTTTAGATTGGGTAGACCCAAATACTGCAGACCGCTCAATGGGGTTTAAAGAACAAGGCTATTTGCCTGAAGCGCTGGTTAATTTTTTAGCTTTTTTAGGTTGGAATCCTGGTACAGAGAAAGAACTCTATTCTTTAGAAGAACTTTGCAAAGATTTTAGCCTTCAACGAGTAGGAAAGTCTGGGGCACGTTTTGATATTGAAAAAGCAAAATGGTTTAATGGCCAACACATTAAAAACATCCCCCCAAAAGAGATAGTCACATATATTCAGGACAAAATAAATCATTCTTTAGATCAAATACAATTAGAAGCTATTGCTACTTTAATGAAAGAGCGGGTTCAGTTTTTAGATCAAATTATAGAAAAAGGAGATTTTTTCTTTTCTGCACCTGAAGAATTTGATGAAAAAACAATTCGCAAAAAATGGAAAGAAGATTCTCCTAAAATTGTAAGCGATTTAAGTGCTATTTTTAAAAAAATAGAGGTGTTTAAGGCAGAATCTTTAAAAGCAGAATTTGAATCTTATATTGCCAAACACGATATTGGATTTTCTAAAGCGCTGATTGCACTTCGGATACTCATTACAGGCAAAGGGAGTGGGCCTGATTTATTCAAGTGTATGGAATTAATTGGCAAGCAAGAAAGTATAGAACGCCTGCAAACTAAAATACCCACGGCTATTGCACCGTAAATCGGGCACGTTTGTAGGTGTTGTTTTCTTTAATAGAAATAAAATAGATTCCTTTGGTAATATTTTTGGGCAATTGGATGGTGAGTAGTTTACTGTTTTGATTGTCAAAATTTTGATTAGAGATTACTTGGCCTTGCGTATTTATGATTTGGATATTTTCAATGGGCACAGTTTGATCGCTTCTTAATACAAAAAGGCTTTGATGATTAGCAATAGGATTAGGGAAAAGTTTGAGTGTATTGTTTGGTATTCCGTCTAAAACCAATATCTTTTTTTCATAAGTATCTACACACTGATCGCTTTGTTTTGCCTTCATAGAGATTGTGTATTCTCCAGGGGTATCAAAATACATAAAATCAGAAAGATTGACTTGATTTTGATTAGCGAACAATTCAAATGTGCTTGCATTTCTTGACTGATTTGTAAAAGGAATTTGTGAATGGGTTAAATAAGGAGATCCATCAAGTGAAAAATAAGCCTTGGTTTCTTCGGCTTTTTCAATACTAAAGGTGTCAATTTGCGTTGAACACTCACTGTTTTTGTTGGTAGTTTCAACGACGTATGTTCCGTGTGAAAGCCCAAAAAAATGGCCTGTTCTCTGCGTTGTATGTATTGCTTGACCAATGGATTTTCCTGAAAGCGTTGAGTAGTGAATCTCAATCGGAAACTCGCCTTTAACATCTAATTCAATACCTGCTTTTGTATCTGCGGCGCATTCTGGTTGGGTTAATTTTAAATTGTTTTTAGCACTGCCCACTATTTTAAAGCGTTGATTAACCAACTGGTTTGGACCAACAGTAAAATTTAGTGAATCGCTTAAGAGTACATTATAGCTTTCGCCTGTTTGCGTGTCTTTTAATTTTAAGCAATTGAATTGTGAGGCAGAAATATTTTCAAATTTTAAAGTATAACTGCCTTGATAAGGCAATTGTATCTCAAGAGGGATGTTGATTTCATTTTCAAAATGAGTAGAAAAAATAGACAGTCGTTCATCCTGAGAGGAAACCGCTGAAATATTACAAGAATTTGTATTTAAGTTTTTAAACTTTACAGCATCAAACTGTGAATCAAAATCTGGGGTAGCTTGCGGGTGAAATCTAAGTGTCATTTCATCTTTGTGTGCCCAATTATTATAGACTGAGAACTTAATGAGTTCTCCTGATGGCCTTGTTCTTAAAAACAGATCTGATAAATCTGTACTTTTAACCGCTTCTTTTGCGGTAAGAGCAGGTGAAGTAGCGTTGGCTTTTACCCAAAAGGCTTGCCCAGACGGAATAATATTGGATCCTCCATTATTGCCTACACCACCTACGTAACTGGCATAAGAAGCCGACTCCGGATTCCAGATGTAAATTGCATCATCAATATTTGTTTTTATCCAATCAGCATCGTCCCAATTAATTGCAGAAGGGTAGGGGTTGCCGACCATAGACCAACCATCGTGGTTAGCTAAACTATTGTTGGTGTACGATACAGGTAAGTTAATGTCGCCTTGATTGATATTGCCAACCATATCAATTGTAAATGTGGATGTTCCAGTAATGGTGTCGCCAGACCACACCCAAAATCCTTTTCCTGGATCAAGAGAGACCGCTGAACTTGGTATAGGTACATAGCCTGAATCAATCACCCCAGCAACAGGTTCATTGTAGGTGTAAATAGAAGTAAATGGAAAGGTTGGATGATCAGAACCTATAAACCCTGATGTTATAAAGTCATCATCCCAGTCCGCTACAGTTTTACCTTGCAAAGGAGAACTGAAAAAGCGCCAGTGGGTCATACCTGCATCGATATATCTGTTATAATACACGCCACCATTAAAGGTGCCGTTTGTTAAATCACCAATATTTGCTGTCCCATTTTCATCAGAGGTTAAGTGTAAAAGGTCATTACTATTGAACGAACCATTTTCAATCAATAGATTTCCTGTACTATGCATTAATCCTCCGGTATTATTAGATACGGTAGATCCATTTTGAATTACTATTGAAGAAAAAGTTTGCTCTGTTATGCCAGAAATATCTTGCAAGATCCCCCCCCAAAATACAATAGCTTCTCCGTTGCTTAAAAAACTACCGTTGTTTTGCCATTGACCAGTTAATTTTAGGCTATCTAATGAAGAATTGCCTGTGAGTGTGCCATTAATGATTAGGTTGTCAATGGTTTGGGTGGATGAAAAGGTTATTGTATGCCCTACATCTATGGTCGCAGAGTAAAAACTATCTGGCAGACAAGCGCAATCCCAAGTGCTTGTTTGGTCCCAATTACCTGTTGTAATACTGATAATATCTTGAATAAACTCTTCACCTAAGACTAAAGGTCCAGTTAGATCTCCGTCACCAGCTCTCCACAAGACATCGCCTCCGACTTCAATTAAATTTGAATTACCGCTGCCACCTCCTGATATAATTTGTCCGCCATCTCTTATTGTTACGCCAGATCCTTCAGGAAGGTATAATTTTTTTCCGGTGTTAAAAGACAATATACCATCTATAGCAATATGCATGGTGTCTGTGCAACCTGGAGAGGAATAGTCTGCATGTGTGGTGATGGTTACAGTAGTTCCGTTGCTGATTATAATAGTATCTCCGCAAGCGGGTACCGATCCGCAATCCCATGTAGCTGCATTATTGAAATTACCGCTGGCTATAGAAGAACAAACTGTAGCAAATAAAGAAGTGCTTGAGAGACAAAACAAGAATAGATATGTACAGTTACGTAGCATTTGGTGCAATTTGCTACGTGCTTCTACGTGCTTAGTTGTATAAAGGTTACATGTGAAGGAGCTTTAGGCTAAAGCCTCTCTTTGCTTTAGAATTTTTTCAGAGGCTAAAAAATCATCGTAACTCATCATTTTATCTAAACACCCTTTAGGATTGAGTTCCACAATTCTGTTGGCTACAGTTTGAGTAAACTCATGATCGTGAGAGGTAAATAAGACCGTGCCTTTAAAGTCTTTGAGTGAATTATTTAAGGCAGTAATAGATTCTAAATCAAGATGATTTGTAGGTTCGTCTAAAATTAGCACATTGGCTTGTGCAAGCATCATTTTACTAAGCATACAGCGCACTTTCTCGCCTCCTGAGAGCACATCTGAGTTTTTAAATACCTCTTCGCCAGAAAACAGCATTTTTCCTAAAAAGCCCCTAATATATACCTCATCTTTAGCCTCTTCTGATTCGGCGTATCCTCTGAGCCAATCGATCAAGTTTTCATGCCCACTAAAGAAATGATCATGATGGGTCGGAAAGTAGGCTTTGGTAATAGTTTGCCCAAATTGAAACTGCCCTTTTTTGGCTTCGAGCTTGCCATTTAAAATATCAAAGAGGGCTGTAACAGCTAATCCATCTTTCGATAGAAAGGCAATTTTATCACCTTTGTTAACACTTAAATTTAAACCCGTAAACAAATCACCATCATGGTTAGAGGCACTTAAATTATCAATTTCTAAAATTTGATTGCCCGCTTCTCTTTCTTGATTAAAGATAATAGCCGGATAACGCCTTGAAGAAGGCTTGATCTCATCAATATTGATTTTTTCAAGTAATTTTTTTCTAGAGGTAGCTTGGCGCGATTTAGATGCATTGGCGCTAAATCTTGAAATGAATTCTTGCAGCTCTTTGCGTTTAGATTCGGCTTTTTTATTGGCTTGGGCACGTTGTTGCAGCGCCAATTGTGAAGACTTATACCAAAAGGTGTAGTTTCCGGTGAAGGTATTGATTTTAGAAAAGTCAATATCCACAATGTTAGTGCATACCGTGTCTAAGAAGTGTCGGTCGTGAGAAACAACAATGACGGTGTTTTTAAAGTCGAGTAAAAAGTCTTCAAGCCAGTGAATACTGGCTACATCTAAATCGTTGGTGGGCTCATCTAAAATAAGAATATCAGGGTTTCCAAAAAGCGCCTGAGCAAGTAATACTCTAACTTTTTGATTGCCTGCTATTTCGTGCATTTCTTTTTGGTGTAAGGCTTCTTCAATACCTAATCCACTTAAAAGGGCAGCGGCATCAGATTCGGCATTCCATCCATCCATTTCTGCAAATTGCTCTTCAAGCTCGCCTGCTCTAAGGCCATCTGCATCTGAAAAGTCTTCCTTGGCGTAAATGGCGTCTTTTTCATTTTTTATTTGCCAAAGTTTTTCATATCCCATAATCACAGTATCTAACACCTTATATTGATCAAAAGCATCGTGTTTTTGAGAAAGTACAGCCATACGCTTTCCTGATTCAATGATCACCTGCCCGGTATTAGGCGATAGTTCACCAGCCAATATTTTTAAAAATGTAGATTTTCCCGCACCGTTGGCTCCAATTACACCGTAACAGCTATCCCCAAAAAATTTAACGTTTACACTATCAAATAAAATCCGTTTGCCAAATTGCAAAGACACATTCTGTACCTCGACCATCTAAATATCTTTTTTGCGAAGGTATCATTAAATATAGGCGATGTCAATAAAATGACCTTATTTTTTATCGGGATTCAATAGATCATAAAATTCACCAATTTTAGGCATAAAGATAATGCGTGTTCTTCGGTTTTGAGCGCGCCCTTCTTCTGTTAAATTTGAAGCCAAGGCATTGTATTGGCCACGCCCTGCAGCAATAAGTCTATTCGGATCTACATTATGCGCATTTTGGAGTGCTCTAACTACAGAGGTAGCTCTTTTGACACTTAAATCCCAGTTGTCTGCCATACAAGCATTTTTCATAGGTTGATTGTCAGTATAGCCTTCTACCATCACCTCAACATCAGGCTTTTGCGCAATAATTTTAGCTATTTTCCCTAATATTTCATTGGCTCTTGGTGTTAAATCTGAACGCCCTGTTGTGTAGAGCATTTTATCAGATAGATTAATCATTACTACTGTTTTGTCTACTTTAATTTCAACATCTTGGTCGTCTAGTCCTTGTTGTAATACACCTTTTAAATTAACGGCCAAGGCTAAGTTAATAGAATCTGCTTTTGTTTTAGCAGCTTGTAAAAGTTGGATGTACTTGTCTTTATTTTCGAGTTGAGAAAGTGTTTTACTTACATTTTGATTGGCTTCTTGATTTAAGACCGTTAAGTTACCCACTTGTGTAATTTGTTTATCGCGTAGGGATTTACAATCTAGTAGTTGCGCTTCAAGACCCTCAATTTTAGTTTGTGCTTTTGTTAAGTCGTGTTGAATGGTCCCTTTTTCATCGTAACATTTAGAGAGTTCATTTTGCTTGTCGTCGTACATTTTTTGGAGGGATAAAAATTTCTTTTTCCCTACACATGAGCTCATCATAATACAAGAGATTATAACAGAGCAACTCAGCTGAATTTTTCGATTTGATGAAAATAAAATCATTAGACTATTGGGTTTTGTATACCCTTGAACGATGACATTTTAAAAATGTTTCAACCGTGAGAGACTTGAATTTAGATCGAAAGGATTTTAGAAACTGTTTAAATTTTATTCATAAAAAATTTTTATGAATCCTTTTTTGTTATTCATCAAATTTTTTCATTCAAGTAGCGCTGCTATTCTCATTCTAAAATTTATCGACTAACAGAAAAAGTCTTTACTATAATTATTTTTACGACTAAAACTTAAACAGTTTCTTAG
>JAHDCS010000017.1 GCA_020629755.1 Flavobacteriales bacterium
AAAATCTATTTAATAATTTTTTAAAACGGTATTTCAAATCTTTAAACCATGTATTAATTCCAAAGATTATAGATATGAACAGCAAAATAGTGTTGTATACCACCTGCATTCTTATTGTTTTTGGGGGGATGATTTTTTTAGGCTTTGAATGGGATAAAAGTTTATCTGGGCTGACGCTTTCTGAAAAGATTTCTCATGCTGTTTTTTATGCGATTACACCAAGAACAGCTGGGTTTTCTATTACTGATATTTCTTCATTTAGTTTCCCAAGCATTATGCTTATTTTTCTTTTAATGTGGATCGGTGCTTCGCCTATCTCAACGGGCGGAGGTATTAAAACCACTACCTTTGCGGTGGCTACATTAAATATTTTTTCTGTAGCAGCAGCAAAAGAAAAAATTGAATTGTTTCAAAGAGAGATCACCAGTACATCTATAAGGCGGGCTTTCGCGACCATTTCTTTATCCCTCATTATGATTGGATTGGGCGTATTTTTTATTGTAAGCTTTGATCCATCCCAAAATTTAAAAACCATTGCCTTTGAATGCTTTTCAGCTTATAGCACAGTCGGTTTAAGTTTAGGCATTACTTCTGAATTATCAGCATCAAGCAAAATGGTGTTAGTTGGTTTAATGTTTGTTGGTAGAGTGGGTGCACTTACCTTAACAGATGCTTTGATAAAAGATAAAAAGAAAGTAAATTACAGATATCCGAAAGAGGATATCATTATAAACTAAAATGAAGTATATAATTGTCGGTTTAGGGAATTTTGGTAGCGCTTTATCTGTCAACCTCACGCAAATGGGGCACGAGGTTATGGGCGTTGACAACCACATGTCAAAAGTAGAACACCATAAAGATTTGCTTGCCTATGTCGTATGCATTGACTCTACAGATATCAATGCCATAAATACGCTGCCCTTATCAAGTACAGACGTTGTTATTATATGTATTGGTGAAGATCAAGGCGCAAACATTATGAGTACGGCCATTATGAAACAACTTAAGGTAAAAAAATTAGTGAGTCGAGCTATTAATCCGCTCCATCAAACTGTTTTAGAAGCCATGGGCGTAGATGAGCTTATACACCCTGAAGAAGATTCTGCTAATAGATATGCAAAAAAATTAAACTTTAAAGGAGTAGTAGATTCATTTGAATTGAGCCCTGGATTCAACATCATTGAAGCCAGAGTGAGTGAAAAATACGCAGGAAAAACCCTAGAAGAAGTAAAGTTTAGAAAAACCTACAATGTGGTGGTCTTAACCACCATCAAAGAAAAAGAGGAGAAAAACCTTTTGGGCACAAGTAAAAAGGTTACCAAAGTACAAGGGGTTGCTTCACCTCAAACCCTATTAGAAAAAGATGATATCTTGGTGCTTTATGGGGCCATGCCAGACATTGAAAAACTCTTAAAAGAAGCAGAGTGAATTTATCAAAGAAGAACCTTTACCACATCATATTTGGCACTAGCACTAAGGCAGGCAGGCGTTTTGATATTGGCCTTCTAATTTTTGTGTTAATCAGTGTCATTTTAGTGATGCTCGAAAGTGTACCTGATATTCAAAATAACTATGGTCAACTGTTTTATACTCTAGAAATATGCTTTACCCTACTTTTTACTTTTGAATATCTTCTGCGAATTTTCATTAGCCCAAAACCAAAAAAATATATTTTTAGTTTTTGGGGCATTATTGATCTTTTATCCATCTTACCTACCTATATCGGGTTTTTCTATCACGGATACAGATACTTAAGAGCTATACGGATATTTAGACTTTTACGGGCATTTAAAGTCTTGAATCTCAATCAATTTACAGGTGAAAGCGATCACTTATCAAGAGCGATTAAGGCCAGTCGAAATAAGATTATTGTGTTTATATCGTTTATCATTACTATTGTTTGTTGCATGGGCACTATAATGTATGTGGTCGAAGATTCAAAAAATGGATTTACTTCTATTCCACAAAGTATTTATTGGGCTATTGTGACCATAACTACAGTGGGTTATGGCGATATCGCCCCCACCACGGTTTTAGGTAAATTTATAGCAAGTTTATCTATGCTTGTGGGGTATGCCATCATTGCCATCCCTACTGGAATTGTCACATCAGAATTGCATCAAGCGCAAAAGCTAAAATCCCCCAAAAAGATTAAACGCTGTTTTAAATGTAAAAATCAACTATCATTAAAAGATAATTTTTGTTCTGGCTGTGGTAAAAAAGTAAAGTGAGTGAGTAAAGAGGATTAAAAAGAAATTGCTCTTTTATCTTGTCTACTGCTCAAAATTAAAATCAAATGCTCTTTTATCATTATTAAAGACCACTACAAAGGCCTCAGAGTTTAGCTTTTCTCTGATCTTAAGCTTTAGATCGTCGGCTTGTCTTAAATATGAAAAATCTCCGATTGTAAAACGAACTATCCCGTCATCCATGGTGTAATTTTGAATTTTACCAAATGAATAATAAGGCTTTAAATCAAAGGCAGAGGCATCTTTAAATGCGCCTATTTGCACTCTAAAAGAAACATCTTCAAAATCATAAAATCCATATTTTTCTAAAATAGTCTGATAGTCCCTTTTATTTTTAACTGCTATTTCACTCACAGCAATAGAATCAGAAAGTGAATCACCAGAAAGCGTCTGCATAATTGGAGAAAGCGTTCCTAGATGGTTTTTTGGCGCTTGGGGCTGATAATTAAAATTGTCGTAATTCGGAACTAAAGGATCTGATGCATTTAATTTTGCATCGTCATATAAAAATTCCCAAATATCTTTTTTAGCATCTTTAAGCTTTAAGCGATCTTCTTCTTTATTAGTATAGCTGTCTTTTGATTCTATACTCTCAAATAATTCAGAGGGCTGATCATCTGATTGAGACCATACTTGATCTGTTGGCAATATAAAACAAAAAAACACATAGAGTGTGCTATATTTTTTGAGCACATTCATCAAAAGTATGTTTAATAATAGCTATACGATTTTCTAGTTCTTCTTTAGAAATAACCAAAGGAGGCGCTAATCGAATAATGTTGCCGTGTGTAGGTTTAGCCAATAGCCCATTGTTTTTTAAATGCACACAAATATCCCAAGCCGAGAAAGGTAAATTTTCATCTATGACAATAGCATTTAATAGTCCTTTCCCACGAATAATCTGAACAATATTTTTGGGGAGTTTTTCAAGCTCAGTTCTTAAAAATTTTCCTAATTCTCTCGCATTTTGCGTTAATTTTTCGTCTCTTATGACCTCTAGTGCCGCTTGAGCTACTGCACAACCAAGCGGATTACCCCCAAATGTAGAACCGTGCTCGCCAGGCTTTATACACTGCATCACCTCTTTAGATGCCAAAACTGCTGAAACAGGAAAAACACCACCAGAAATAGCTTTTCCTAAAATCAAAACATCTGGCTTTACTTCAGGGGTTTGTTCACAAAAGTCAGTACAATTACAATTGCCGCAAGTTGCTAAGAGCTTACCTGTTCTCCCAATCCCTGTTTGAACCTCATCTGCAATAAACAATACATTATGCTTCTCACAAAGTGTTTTGGCCTTACTTAAGTAATCATGATCAGGTACATTAACACCAGCCTCACCCTGAATTGGCTCAACTAAAAAGCCTGCCACATACTCACCTTGGCGTTCTAATACTTTTTCTAACGCTGGGAGATCATTGTAAGGTATAGATAAAAGACCAGGTGTAAATGGTCCAAATTCGTTGCGTGCATCCGGATCATTAGAGGCTGATACAATCGTAATGGTTCTGCCATGAAAATTGTTTTCACAGACCACAATCACGGCTTTATTTTCTGGTATTTTTTTTACTTGATATGCCCACTTTCTACACAACTTAATAGCCGTTTCAACAGCTTCAGCTCCAGTATTCATAGGCAGCAGCATATCAAAACCAAAATATGAAGTGGCAAACTGCTCAAAAACACCTAGCTTACTGTTGTAAAACGCCCGAGAAGTAAGCGTTAATTTTTCGGCTTGTGATTTGAGTGCCTCAATTATTTTTGGGTGGCAATGCCCTTGATTAACCGCTGAATAAGCAGATAAGAAATCAAAATATTTTTTCCCTTCTAAATCCCAAACAAAAACGCCTTGGCCTCGATCTAATACCACCGGTAAAGGGTGATAGTTATGTGCCCCATAAGTGTCTTCTAAAGATATGGCTGTTTTGCTATTCAATAGTTTGTTAATGCTTAACTAAAACGAAAATAAGAAAAATAATGCATAGGCTTAGAAACTGTTTAAGTTTTAGTCGTAAAAATAATTATAGAGTTCTTTTCAAAACCTCAGATTTTTGTTCCTATTAAGGCGTTTTTTTGACAAAATACCACAGCATACTAGTGTATGTGAGGATTTTTGGATAAAAAACAACGAAAATAGGGGCAAAAAGAGGAGATAAGTATTCCTAAAAGCGGAATAAAATTTTGAATTTTAGTTTTAAAAAGAACTCTTTTAGTAAAGACTTTTTCTCTTAGTCGATAAATTTTAGAATGATAATAGCAGCGCTACTTGAATGAAAAAATTTGATGACTAACAAAAAGGGATTCATAAGAATTTTTTCTGAATAAAATTTAAACAGTTTCTTAGAAAGTACTTAAGAAAAAACGGTCCTAAATATGTCTATACTTTTTAGTGTAGCTCCTGCAATAAAATCATCCTGATATTTTTTAACTAAAAAATCAAACACTTGATTTAGTGCAGAATAATTAAACTTTGAGTGGGGCACTACTTGATTGTTTTTTTGTTCAATAAAAGTCAACACTGCTTTTCGCTCTGCTTTAAGATCTAATTCTTGAAATTTTAAATCTTGACCTTGAAACTTAAACATTTGCCATATAAAGGCTATACTCAACAAAACTAGTGGTTCTTGTTTGTGGCTAAGTCTTTTTGTATGCTGATCTAAAAACAAAAAAATAGCAGCGCTTTCTTTCGGGTCATTTTTAAAGCTTTTAATTAAAACCTCAGACATAAAGGCCCGTGCTGCATGTCTGGTCACATTAATCTGCGCTCTTTCTAAAGGATGATCTAATAGTGTAAAGGCAATTAAGCGGTCTAAAGCATTCTCTTGCTTATGGACTATATACTTCACTTCAATACAAGCCATAGGATATAGGGCATTATTGAAACTGGACATCTCTTTTTTAGACACACGACAAAAAAAGGAGACCACTCCCCTTTCTTTAGAATAAATGCTTAAAATATACTTATGGGTTGTATTATAAGTATATCTTAAAACAAAGCCTTGACATATCTGTTCTTTACCCTTCAATTAATATTTTAGTCATTCCCCTTAAACGCGCATTCGCACCGTATGCGTAAACCAAGTACACCCCAGGCATAGCCTTTTGACCATTCTCAAAATATCCGTTCCATTGCGCCATCCCTCCATTAGAAGTTGTTCTATATACTGTATTCCCCGCTATATCAACAATCTTTATTTCAGCCTGTTGTGTCAGGCCTTGAATTGAAATAACTCCTCCATAGTTTGGCTCAACCGGATTAGGAAACGTAAAGAGCGATTCTAAATTATCTTGAGGCTCAGTTGCGGTATTGCGATACGAACAGATGCCTACATCTGTAGAAATAAGTACCTCGCCTGTATTCTCAACTACTTGAATCGATATAATCTGGTCTGATAAAATAGGGCTATTTTGTGTATTAAATAACAGAATTTCTTCGGAGGCATCTTCGTTTAATAAAAACACACCACTGCCTTGTGTCCCTAACCATTTCCTGTTGGCTCCATCAACAGCTATACAACTCACAAATTGGCCTTCAAGAACATCATTTAAAAACCCATTTTTTTGAATAACCGGAATCTGAGCATCAAAAGAAGACGCAATAACATCTTGGGCATTGTAAAAAACCGCTACCCCTTCTGAAGTGCCCACCCACACATTACCTTCTTTATCTTCGGTGGTGGCATACACTCGAGATGCTGGCAAATTACCTTGTCCAACACTTGAAGTAAGCAATCGCCACTGATCATCAGAGGTGTTATCAATGGTGTTATTGTGATCAAACACCAATAATCCTAAAAAAGATCCGCCATGAATTTGCATCCATATCAATCCAGAGCGACTAATCATCAAATCTCTAATCGTGGCATTTGACAAGGCAGGATGTGAAAACTCATACCACTCATTATTTGGCGTTAATACTTTAAGCCCTTTCACTGCATTATTGTTGGTCATCCAAATATTTCCATCTCGGTCTTGGTCTAATGAAGAAACAAAGGTTTGAAAGGCTCCTTCTAAGGGCGAGTTAAACCGATCGTAGACCATCTCTAGCTTTTTATCTGTTATTTTCATAAGCCCATGCCCCGCCGATGCTGCCCATGCTGTATTGGCATTAAATTGATCTGGTAGAACTTTTAAAACATCAGAAATTGTATCAAAACCAGATGGATGATTTTTTCGGTAAGATTGCCATTCAAAATTTTGATAGGTATAAACATCTGCCGCTATAAAAAAACGAGAAGAAATAGAATAGTTTACCCCTCCGGGAGCAACATAAATTTCATTGCCTTTTTTGGTTAAACGAAAAGACTTGTTCTCTGATGGCGAAGAAGGCAAAAAATACTGCAAATCAGAATTGCCTAAACCCCATTTTTGATCGGCAATCCAGACTGTACCATCTGAGTCAAACACCGCCTGGTTACAGTGTAAAAAAGCACCGCCTGGCGTATCGTCATAGGTGTAAACACTCAAAAAAGTTTCATTTTGTGTGTTGTGTAGGCTCGCATTATAGGGATGTGCGATTAACATTATTTGATCTTTAACATTAAAGGATCTATTTTCATCAAACAACTCTAAGTTTTGAGGTATTACCCAATCTGTTTGGTCAAATACATAAATGGTATCTTTTTGATTTTCTACATATCTATTTACCCAGAGTGTATTGTTAAAAACCTCTAGCAAATTACAATTGCTTGAAGAGAGCATCGGTACTTTATCCCAGATCTTTTGGTTATTGTTTTCGACTTCTGTTTTATCTATGAAATAAAGACCTTTATTGGTAGCCGCATATAACTTATTTTGAAACAATAGTAGATCTTGACATGTCAAATTTTCATTCACATCAATGGGGTAAAGCCCTTTGAATTCTTCTTTTAGTAGATCAAACACAATCACCCCAATGCCTGTCAACAAATAAGCCTTGTCTTGAATTACTCTTATTTTCTCAACAGACTTAGATCCTCCACTTAGAGCATTTCGTTTAATATCATCAAAATTAACGAGTTGATTTTCTCTATATAAATCAAAGTTTCCATTGGCATAGCCAATCAACAACTGATCTCTTTTTTGATCAGAGGCAATCGTTGAAATTTGAATGTCAGATAATGCGTTGGTTTTATTTATAAACTCAATGTTTTTTGACGCTTTATCTAACATGAAAATAGAGAATTCCGTGGCAGCGTATATGCGGTTGTCTATACTGGTGACGTGCTCAACATTTGAATAGGCGGTATGGTATTGCCATCCCCCCACAGCACTATACTGTTGGGCAAACAGTCTAAACGTAAATAACAAGAAATATAGAACAACAAAGAGGTTTTGAAACTTGCACATCACTCTTTAACGACTTTTTTAATCCATTTAGTATCTGTGCTTTCAAAAACAAATGTATAGGTCCCTGATTTATACCGACTGAAATCTAATTCAGTTTTGTGATTAATCAAAGTATGACTTGCTATTTTTCTTGACCGCAAGTCATAAATTGTCAATACCCAAGAAGACTTAATGTCATTGAATTGCACCACTACTTTTTCTTTTGCTGGATTAGGAAAAATCTGTATGCCATGTGCCTCTTTTTCTTGGCCTTTGATCATTGCGCTGGTTAGCAAGGTGTCTGTTGACTTATAGATTTGTATCCCCCCTAATCCGTCTCCAATAGCTAGAACATCATTCGGCAATCCAAACAAGGATGACCCACTAATACCAGTCGATGAAGTAGATGGCATGCTGTCTAATTTTGTAAAAGGTGTGTAGGGATCTACTATATCTGTATAAATATAAATATACCCTTGATCAGAAGCGACAAAAAGAACCTTCTCTCCAATAGAATCGCGAGTCATAAACACAGCGCTATTACCCAAACAACACACCCCCGGTTTTACATCTATCCCTCCTAACATATCTGTAATGGCTGTATCAGAAAAAATAGCTTGCTGCGCCGTTCCTGAATTTTCAAAATAAAACACCCCGCCATCTCTTTCTCCGATCAGCAGATCTAATGCGCCATCATCATTAAAATCAAACAACTGAGGTTTTGCATAGTCGCCTACATCAATACTGGCATAATTTTGAGAGACAAGCTGAAAATTAGCTGCGTTTTGCCCTGAAGAAATATCTTCAAAATAATGAATTCTGCCTGTCTTATCTCCCACCATCATGTCCTGATCACCATCGCCATCTAAATCACCAAAAGTCGGATATACTCCATCAATATTTAAAACTGAAAGATTGGCAAAATCATTGGACACTATTTTAAACGCTGGACTGTGCAGCTGGCCTATGTTTTCTAACAATAACAGTTTTGAGGTCCAACCAGAAGAGACGTCAAAATATCCGTCGGTTCCAATAACTATATCGTCTAAACCATCTTTATTAAAATCATAAAACACGGGATAGGCTCCTTCTCCGGCATCAATCATATGTGCTTGTAAAAAGTTTTCTTGGATAAATGTGAGGTCTAATGAATCAGTCTGTTGTGTGTTTTTATAAAACCACGCCGAGTGTGTATTGTCATAATTATCAAAAGAATGAGAGGCAAAAATTAAATCTTTTTTGTTGTCGTTATCCGCATCTACATAAAACCCAGCCGGAAAAAAAATATGAACCGCAGGCGTGTCCATAAAGCCGTCTTGAGGAAAATTAACATAAAACGTGTCCATCACAGCATTATTACTATCGCCTCCGTTCCTAAGAAAAACGGCATTGTAAAAAGACACATCTCCTAAAATAAGGTCTTTATCGTAATCTAGATCGTAATCTAGAGTTAAAATAGAAGATCCTGCATGTGCTGCTGACGATTTTAAGGAATCTAAGCCATTGTTGAGAGCATCGCAGGGCTCATTAAGCGTAATATCATTATTGTTTAATGCTTCTAGAAACTCCCCCCAACACCTTGTAGATACAACATATTCTAATGAATCACAGTGTCCATAACGTTCCATAGAGGCGTTTTTATGATAGGTCAGCTGATTATACCCAATATCATAAGCTAAAATATCTAAATCGCCATCAAAATCAATATCGTCGATGGCAGGCAAATCTACATTTGAATTATATAGATTTGTTTGAATGTTGCCATAATCACTTAAAAGAAGGCCTTTCTCTAAAGTAAAGTGATGTGTCCCGTCATTTTTATACACCTTTATCCCCCCTATGGTTCTAGTAAAAATATCAGGATACCCATCGCAATTGAAATCTCGAAGTAAAGCAAAAGATTCTAACCCTTCTGGAAACCATGCTTCATAAGCTTTTTGATAGGTGTAAGGCGTTAAGCTGCCCGTTGGATTGACAATAAAACATTTAATTTCATAGGTATGTCTATCAAAGATAAAAATGTCTTGTATGCCATCTTGGTTTAAATCAATATTAGAAAATTCAGGACTATTTAATCCGCCCGCATAAGCTAAAAACAAAGAATCATTCGAAGAACTATATACCGGAATTTCATCATAAAAATTATAGGATGACACTTGAGAAAACCCAAACCTAAAAAAAGAGAAGACGAAAAAAAGAAGGAAGTTTAAGCGCATCATTTAATTTTAGATGCCAAAATACAAATTAATTACCTAAAACCCAGATTTGAGTATTGAGATTCTCTTGAAAATGCCGAAGTTGATTGACCAGAAGGTCTCTTTTCCCTTTCTCACAGTACACCTTAAAGAGTCCTTTATGTTTGAAAAAACCAGCTTTATACCCCTTTACAAGAAGTTGTTGCATTCTTTTTTGTGCATTATGCTGATGTTTAAAACAGCCTTCAATTAAATACGATTGCTTGGCATCGTATAACTCAACCGTATTTGTCTTTATCGAATTAAGATTTGGCTCAGTAACTGAGAGCGCATCAATAAATAACGTAAGCTCTTTTTTTGAGATCGGCGTATCAAGAGCCGTAGTATTTTGCAAAAAAGAATCCATCGGCTTATACTGATACGTAGAGGCTTGTGGCGATTCTATAGAAAAAGTATTGAGTAAGGAGGCCTTAATTTCTGGAGCATTATATTGAAATAACAAAGAGAGCAATAGAAGATTAAAAATCAGCAAAAACAAGACTGCCGCTTTAGATAAAAAAGCGAACGGCACCTTAGCTTTACTTCTATTGGTCTGTGTTAAAGGGCTTGGTAATTTTAAAACAGGTAGGCCGTATGTATGATCTAAAAGATTCTTGTTAGCGCCATGAAAGCTACTTGAAAAAGTAAGTGAATCCCCTTCTTTTTTTAAAGCGCCAAGCTCTTTAAAATGAAATCCTCCCACATCTGAAAGATTAGATTTAATGTCTTTTCCCCACCTATAAATACTTTTTTGAGCTTCTAAAGCATCTTGCTTTGTGAGCTGCTTGTAGGTTAAAACAAGATTTGGATCTAAAGAAGCATCGCTTGACGAAAAGCGTATTTTCTGAGTAGGCGGAGTAAAACGCTTGTCTTGCCTATGCATGTGTGCTGAAGATTTATATAGCATAAACCCTCCGACGTGAGGCACACTCACATATCCATGTGTATTCAACACCTTTTTAAAGGCCAATACATGCTGCCAATCTTCTGTATTTAATTGTAAAGACAACTCTTGCTTTGTTAATTAATCGCTAAGTTATTAACAATCAATCTAAATTTCAATTAAAATTTTTATAGTTGTGCTTATTAAATTATAAAAACATAAAAAAAATGGGATTAATTTCAGAGTTCAAAGAATTTGCAATGGGCGGCAGTTTAGTCGACATGGCAACCGGTATTGTGATAGGAGGTGCATTCGGAGGAGTGATCACCTCATTTGTAAACGATGTACTAATGCCACCTATAGGGATGCTATTAGGCGGTCAAGATTTTTCAGACCTCAAATACAAGGTCGGTGAAAAAGTTTTAGCCGATGGCACCATTGAGGCGGTCACTATGAATTATGGCGCATTCATTAATCATGTGATTAGCTTTATTATTGTTGCTTTTGCTATTTTCATGGTCATTAAAGGCATCAACAAAGCGCGCAAGCAAAAAGAAGAAGAACCAGCTGCACCACCAGCAAACGAAGTGCTCTTAGCTGAAATACGAGATTTACTCAAAAAATAAAAAACCACACCAAAGCCCTTCTGAAAGAAGGGCTTTTTAGTTATGGAGCAATACCATCAATTATTACAACATATTTTAGATAAGGGTCAACAAAAAGAAGACAGAACCGGTACGGGTACGCTCAGTGTTTTTGGCTATCAAAATAGGTATAATCTTCAGGATGGATTTCCGTTGGTAACCACAAAAAAAATTCACACGCGTTCTGTTATTCATGAATTACTTTGGTTTTTAAAAGGTGAAACCAATATTAAATACCTTAAAGAAAATAAAGTACGTATTTGGGATGAATGGGCGGATGAAAATGGAGAATTAGGCCCTGTTTATGGACACCAATGGAGAAGCTGGCCAAGACCTTCTGGTGAACCGATTGATCAAATTACTCAGCTTATTGAGCGATTAAAAAACAATCCTGACTCTAGACGACATATCGTATCTGCTTGGAATGTCGCAGATATTCAAACCATGGCTCTGCCACCGTGCCATTGTCTCTTTCAATTCTATGTAAGCCATAACACGCTTTCTTGTCAGCTTTACCAAAGAAGTGCAGATGTTTTTTTGGGCGTTCCTTTTAATATTGCCTCGTACGCCTTACTCACGCACATGATTGCGGATGTTTGTGGCTATAAAGTCGGTGAATTTGTTCACACCTTTGGGGATGTGCATCTCTATATGAATCATATAGAACAAGCTAAACTTCAGCTTACCAGAACGCCTAAAGAGTTGCCCACTTTAGAATTAAAAAAAGGAATTCATTCGATTTTTGATTATACTTATGATGATATCAAAATACTGAACTACGATCCTGACCCTCATATAAAAGCAGCTGTAGCTGTATAAAAAATAAAACTTATGTACTCACTCATTGTCGCCATTGATAGGTGTTTTGGCATAGGTAAAAACCAAAATTTATTATGCCATTTACCTAAAGACATGGCGTATTTTAAAGAGAAAACACTAGGCAACATTATCATTTCTGGGCGTAAAAATTATTTCACAATACCTAAAAAATTTAGGCCTTTAAGCCACAGAACTAATATCGTTTTATCCAGAACCACTACCATCAATGAACCAGGTGTACTCACCTTTGATTCTATTGAACGTTGTCATGAACACCTTTGTTTGACAAAAGCCCATATGGCGAAAGAAATTTTTGTAATTGGTGGGGGGGATATCTATAAACAGTATTTAGAAAAAGAATACATCTCTAAGATGTATGTCACACACATTGATCATCGCTTTGAGGCAGATACCTTTTTTCCTGAAATTGACTTTTCTAACTGGAAGCTTTTGAGTGCACACACACAAGAGGTATCAGATGAAAATGCTTATCCCCTTAAATTTTCAGTGTATACAAAATCAAAATAACCGTTGTTTGACATAAGCCTCAGTGACGGTATATTTTTTTGTTTTTTTATCAGAAGGCAACTCAAACATCAAGTCAGACAAAACCATCTCGCATATGGAACGAAGCCCCCTTGCACCTAGCTTGGTTTGTATGGCTTTTTGAACGATTAAATCAAGGGCTTTCTTTTCAAAATTTAGAGCAATACCATCCATGTCAAACAGCTTGGTATATTGTTTGATGAGTGCATTTTTAGGTTCCACTAAAATACGTTGCAACGCTTTTTCATCTAAGGTATCTAAAAAGGTATGAATAGGCACTCGACCAATTAACTCTGGAATTAATCCAAAAGATTTTAAGTCTTGAGCCGTTAAAAATTCTAAGGGGTTGCTCTCTGCCTTTTCTTCTTCATTAAGACTTGAAAAACCTAAACTTCCTGCACGTATTCGCCTAGAAATAATTTTATTTATCCCTACAAAAGCCCCTCCACAAATGAATAAAATATGCTGAGTATTCACCTGAATCATTTTCTGATCAGGATGCTTTCTACCTCCTTGAGGCGGAACAGACACTACCGCCCCTTCAATGAGCTTTAAAAGACCTTGTTGAACGCCTTCTCCAGAGACATCTCTGGTAATTGAAGGATTATCACTTTTTCTGGCTACTTTATCAATTTCATCAATAAATACTATTCCTCTTTCAGCGGCTTGCACATCATAATTAGCGGCCTGAAGTAGTCGTGTTAACACACTTTCTACATCTTCACCAACATAACCAGATTCTGTAAACACAGTAGCATCTGCAATACAAAAAGGAACGTTTAGTTTTTTGGCAATTGTTTTGGCCAGTAATGTTTTACCAGTTCCGGTATCTCCAACCAGTAAAATATTAGACTTCTCAATCTCTACCTCTTGGTCTTTTTCTGCTTGAGAAAACTGACCAAGGCGTTTATAATGATTATAAACCGCTGTACTCAATATTTTTTTAGCACGAAGCTGCCCAATCACATAAGCATCTAAAAACTGCTTTATATCAGATGGTTTATTTTTTTGAATAAAATCCTCTGTATCTACTTTATTCTCTTTTGACTTTTCGTGAGTTAGACTTTGATTAAAAATATCAGCTGCCGCCTGATTGCAATCTAAACATATATGCCCAGAAACTCCAGAAATCAAAAGGCCAGAAGAATGCTCTGAACGGCCACAAAACGAGCAAGATATAGACTGTTTTTTTTTAGCCAATTATTTTTTTTGATTGCGCACTAACACTTCGTCAATCATGCCATATGCTTTGGCCTCACTTGAAGTCATCCAATAATCTCTATCAGAATCTTCCCAAACTTTATCATAAGATTTACCAGAATGATTGGCAATAATCTCATAGAGTTCTTTCTTGAGTTTTTGTATCTCTCTGGCTGTAATTTCAATGTCTGAAGCCTGCCCTTGAGCACCACCTAAAGGTTGATGTATCATCACACGTGAGTGCTTTAAACCCGTTCTTTTACCTGCTGATCCCGCACATAAAAGCACAGCTCCCATTGAAGCAGCCATCCCAGTACATATAGTAGCGACATCTGGTTTGATATACTGCATAGTATCATAAATACCTAAGCCTGCGTAAACACTGCCACCCGGACTGTTAATATAGATTTGAATGTCTTTTGTAGCATCTGCAGACTCTAAAAACAAGAGTTGCCCTTGTATTATATTAGATACATAATCGTTAATGCCTGTTCCTAAAAATATGATACGATCCATCATCAACCTAGAAAAAATATCCATAGAGGCCACATTCATTTGTCTCTCTTCGATAATGGTTGGTGATATATAGTCATTATACACAGACATATATTTTTCTAGATGCATACTGGATATACCCATATGCTTGGTCGCGTACTTTTTGAATTCGTCTTTTGGAAACATTATATTTTAGAATTTAAATTTCTTAAATATATTAAATCTTGAAGTTTTTTCTTGTAAAATATCTTCAAATTCTGAATAAGATACGTTCTTCTCTTTTAAAGTGAGTTTTTCATTAAAAAGATTCAATAGTTTTTTATCTATGAGCTCGCCTCTCAATTTATTCTGCTCTTCTTGATTAGATAAAATCTGTTGGACGTATGCTTCTAGTTGTTCTTTTTCAGGAACTGGCAACCCGTAATTTGCGAAATAATTCGAGACTTGATCTGAGGCCTTGTTTTTTAACTCTTCTGGAGTGATCTCTAAATTATTTTCTTTAACTATTTTATTTTCTACCAGCATCCATCGCATGTCTTTAGAAAATTTATCATAATCTTCTGAAATTTGAGACGCACTTAAATTCGTGTTTGTTTTTTGGAGCCATTTTTTTAAAAAATCATCTGGCAATGGGAGTTTTAACTTTTTTAGGTAAAAATCCATTACATCTTTCTTGAGTTTTCTATTAGAAAAACTATGCATCAAATTTTCTAATTCTTGATTGGTTTTTTCATTGAACTCTTGTTTAGAGTTAATTTTTCCGGGTCCAAAAATCTTATCGTAAAAGGCTTGATTTTCTTCAGCGGGAATAATTGTTTTGATTTCTAAAATTTCAGTAGTGTACACTTGCTCTACAGAAGAAACTTTTTCTTTTAAAACACCAACCATTGAGGCAAAATCCTGATCGTTTTTTGCCATTTTTTTAAGGTTCAGCTCAAGGGTATCGCCTACCTTTTTACCCAAAATTTTATTGAGCTCTTTTTTGCTTTCAACATATTCCGTAAAAATACTGGTGGTCTTTGCCGATTGCTCCTCTTTACCAAGAGGAATAATTTTAATAGACACCATGTCTTTTTCACCCACTGTGTCAGAAACTTTTAAATCGCCAAAACGCTTTTTTAAGTCGTCTAAGTTTTTGTCTTTCAGCTTCTGATCTACAGACACAATATACTTTGTGAATTTTTGCTTTGATGAAATATCTACAGAAAATTCTGGTGAAATACCTAATTCAAAATCAAAATCAAAATCTATATCATTTTTAAATGATACTTCTTTCTCTGATTCTTTTGGGATAGGATTACCTAATATTTCAATCTTATTCTCAGAAATATATTTGTGGAGCGCATCATTTAAGAGTTTATTAATTTCATCTGCTCTTACAGATTCGCCATACATTTTATTGAGCATACCCATAGGCACCATTCCTGCTCTAAAGCCAGGGATGTGCACCTTTTTTTTGTATGTTTTAAGAATGTCTTTGACTTTGTCTTTATAGTCTTGTTGCTTTACTTTAAGCGTTAAAACGGCGTTTAAAGAATCTACTTGCTCTTTAACAATCTCCATATTTAATTTTTCGCAAAATTAAATATAAAATTACTCTTGATAAAACAGATACAAAAAAACCTCTATCCTTTAGGATAGAGGTTTTTCTATTTATTCTATTTAACTCTTTCTTTAAAGAGTAGATTCTAAGCTGAGAATATCTCCAATTTGAAAATCAGATTTACAACTTGTAATTTTAAGTCTTAAATCTACATTCTCTCTTAAGGTAAGTAAATGTTCTGTCGGATTAACGACGCCTGATAGTGTCTCTCTTCTTTGAGTTAATGTAAATTCAGCATGTTCTGCTGAAATTAACTGTTTTGATACTACTTGTAAAATCCCTGCCGTACCGTTCTTAGTCAAGACCAAAGAACTATTCACTGGAAACTCAGAGCGTAAGCCCATAATTTCTAATTTTACTTCAGAATTTTGATCTTTCATTGAAAATAAAGAAGCGGTTGAAACAAGAGGTGTTTCTCTATGAACAAAAAATTTCATGTAGTGTAGAGGCGCTTCGCAATTCCCCTGAAATTCAAGTTCTTCTATTTGGCTTTCAGATAGCTCTTGCTTTGAGCACGTACCAAAGCTTAAACAGGCTAAAATAGTCCCTAAACCTAATACCCCTTTTAATTGTCTATTTATCATTTTCATGGCTTTAATTTCTAACTTGAACGCAACAAATGGCAATTAGGTTACACCAGAGTGTCTAAAAATTATTTAGCCGTTGGCTTCTTTTTAGGGGGGATGATTTTAAATCCAAGCACAGAATGCCCACAATGCGGCTTATGATCTTTAAACCCGTACCTCAAGTAATAAGTGCCTGAAGATTTGCATGGAAAAAAGATTTTACTGTAATATTTATTTTTTTGTTTTAAAAAGCTGGAGGCTACTAATCTATGATTATAATCATAGATTTCGACAAACATTCTTTTTTCATCTTGGTGCTGATCACTTAAAACAAAACTGTATGTAGTGCCTCTAAAAAAACTTTTTTTATACTCTATATACTCTCCCCCATATAAAAATTTAGATGGAGAAATAGTGTAGGAGTCTGAAAAATCAAAATCCCCCATTCTTTCAAAACATTCTGATTCTAGCTGTTTTTTAACCTGGTCTGTACACTTTTGAGCATGTAAAGAACATGACAAAACGCTCAAGAGAATCACTATCTTTAAAGAATTAGACATCATACCCATTGTATTTAAACACTTTATCACTTTATAATGAATGAACGTATTTTATTAATTTGATTAAGTATCTCATCTAAGTCTTGCTCATCACAACTTACCTCACTGGATGAAGAATCATCTATTACCAAAACACCGTCTTGTTCATGATAAGAGGTTTCTCCTTGATTTTTATTGAGTTGCACTTTTTGATATTTCGTTTCTAGCTCTGCAATCATTTGATACAATTCATTAAAACTATCGTCTGTTTTAAAAGGTTCTAGAACAAGTAAAATATCTGTAATTACCATTTTTTGTTCTAGAATTTTAGTTCTCAACTCTTGGTTTTTTTCTTTCAAATATACATTTCGAGCTATATTAAGAGATTCTATAAATCCTCCACTAATCATTAAAACAGCCGTATTTGATTTATTGTGTTCGTTCAAATAATTCACCATAAAATCAAAGTCTTTTGCCAGCACAAATACTAAAGAATCATTATCGTGCATATTTTCAGCATAATATTTCAGCTTTTTTAAATCAAAAAGTGTAGAGATATTTAAATCTGATGTCAATTTTCTTACTACATTAAAATAAGAGAATGCATCTCTGTATTTTTTATGCAGATTTATATATGCCATATCCGCGGAGTATACCCCTAAATTCAAAGACTTTTTATACGTCGTTATGTAATCATCTGCATGGTCGACATCTGACAAATAATCTTTGTGGTACTTAGCTTCAGCATGAAGAATATAGGTATTGATTTCAACAGGCGAAGGAATCGACTTTAAAATATTTTTAGTCACTCGGCCATCTAAAATGGTATCTAAGTCAACCTTAATATCTGAGATGTTTTCTTCTAGAGTAGTGTTAGGGCTATTCTCAGAGCAAGAAACCCATAAAAGACTACCTAAAAGAACTAGGCAAAGAGAGGAGTTTTTTAAACCATTCATAATACAAACAAACATAAAGAATTAGTATATAAAACCAAATTACAATAACATTAAACCAAAAGGTAGATAATTTTTTACCCAAAAGATATTTTTGAGGAGAAAATAATGGATAAGAAAACATCGAAAACTTTTGTTTAACATCCGGAAGGCTATAAATAGGGTCAATAATTTTTTTAAGCTGATTGCCTTTGTCTAAGAACACAAACTTTGCAGAAGACTTTTTTACTAAATCTTGAACACTTTCATTAAAGTTTTGATCTCTTAAACTTGTAAATGCCTCTTTGTCTTGACTTAACTTGTTCTGAATATAGGTTTCTTTTTGACGCGTAGATGTTTTGTAAATGCCTTGGTAGGATGCTGAAAGAAGGGCCAATTGAACACGCAATTTAGAGACTAAGTCAGCACTTAACTCTTTGTTTTGCAAGGTCTGAATAGCATCCAGCTCAATATTTGAATTATTTCTAGCTTCGCAATGAAGTTCATTAAGAAGCTTTTCAAGTTTTTGCTGATTCATTTTTTGAACACTATCTATCTGTGAATTTATATTTCGTTTACAAAAAGAAAGATCTTCTTCTAGTTGATTTAGCCAATAATTACTCTTGTAATCAGAGGCGCTGATTTTTTGGTCGATGTCATAAAACGTTTTACCCCACGCATTATTGGTAAATTGTTCTACCATCATGGCCTCATATGCCCAACGAGACGGTATGACTTCTGCAATTTTTGGCACATCGTAGCCTCCTCCTATCCATTTATTTAAATGCTCATACGGAAACATAGCACCCCCTAAAATCATTTGAGGAATAATTAGAATAGGGATAATAATATAAATAGTCACCGCTGAATTAAAGGCAGAAGAAATATTTAAGCCAAGCATATTCGAAAAACAAAATACACTAAACAATACCATCCAAAAGCTAAAAAACATGCCTTTAATTTCTAGAATAGAATTGCCTATCCATACAAAACAAGCCGCTTGTATCGCAGATAAAATAAAAAGCAAGAATACTTTAGAGAGCAGGTAACTATTTCTTGATAGGTTAAGAAATTTTTCTCTTTTTAAAATTTTCCTATCCCTAAATATCTCTTCAGCACTCACTGTTAATCCAATGAACATCGAGACCACGATCCCCACAAAAATATACGAAGGTATGTTGCTGTTTTCTCTAAATAAATAAGCGGGCTGATCAGGATCAGGTAAATAGCGAATAATAAAAGCTAAAAAAAAGGCCAAAAGCGGGGCTTCTATCAAATTAATCAATATATACTGCAGATTACTGATCTTAGATAAAAAATCTCGTTTGGTAAATATTTTGGCTTGCTTCCATTTTTTTGGCAAAAACAAAAGTTGCGGAAATTTATCATTTGTATCTTCTGGCTTATCAATTAAGATGTGCTGATCAAAATAAGATTTCCATTGCCGCGGGCTTACTTTTCTAGTATCCGTAAGGTTCCCATACTCATCCACCACCTTGGATTCGATAATGTTAAATATAATTTCAGGATTTACATTTCCACACGTAGGGCATTCTGAAACATGGCTATCGATCTGATGGTCAATTGTTTTAAAATAGCTAACGGCTTCGGTTGGGTTGCCATAATAGATTTGATATCCCCCCACATCTAAAATGCAAATCTTATCAAACATTTTATAAATATCAGAAGAGGGCTGATGAATCACCACAAATATCAACTTTCCTTTCAATGACAGCTCACGTAAGAGGTCTATCACATTCTCTGAATCCCTTGAAGAAAGCCCAGAGGTAGGTTCATCCAAAAATAAAAGCGCGGGTTCTCTGATAAGTTCAAGCGCAATATTCAATCTTTTGCGTTGTCCGCCGCTAATTGTTTTGTTTAAAGGCGATCCTACTTTAAGATGAGCTATTTCTGCTAAACCCAAAGCATGAAGGGTCTGCTGCACTTTTTCTTCGATCGCTTGCTCGTTTAAATTATCAAAACAAAGTTGAGCTGCATAAAATAAGTTTTGAAATACTGTTAAATCTTCAATTAATAAATCGTCTTGAGGCACGTATCCAATAACCCCTTGCAGTTCTTCGGAGGCATGATTGATGTCTTTTTGATTAATTTTTATAGAGCCTTCTGCCAAAGGCAAACTCCCCATTAATGCGTTTAGCAAGGTTGTTTTTCCTGCCCCACTTGCGCCCATTATCCCAACTAGAGTGGCTTCATCTTCATATACATTAACGCCACGCAAACCATATCCCCCCGACTTAAACTTATACACAATATTTTGAGCTTCAAATAAAACTCTTGTTTTAGATTTCTGCTTAATCAATGATGAGACAATATCACTGTAATAAATCGGTTTTTCTTTTTTGAATTTCAGACTGCTGCCAGAAGCAAAAACATATACTGTTTTAGCTTGCAAAGGCAATCCATTTAAAAGAATATCACTGTGAAGACCCTCATAACGCACAAAAAACAAATCATCTGCAGCCTTAAAAAGACAAATCTGCCCTTGTACATCCTGATTCTCAAAACACACTGAAGCGGGGTGTTTTTTCTTAATCGCTTCTATCTCCTCTGAGATAAACACAAAACTTGAACTATCAGAATCTGAAGGAATATTTTGTGTGATATAGCCTTTAATCTGCGCGTTTAAAAGATCCGAAATTTTAAATGCATCCGCTACGGTATCAATAAGTTCTTGCTTCTGCTCATCTATGTGCGCGGTTGAACAAATCATCTCGTAAAGGCGCACTAACACAATTACTTTTTGCTTGTTCACAAGCGTTTTATTGATCTTTTTACAAACCTTAAGGGTTTTTACAGAGTCTAACATAGAGACCCTCTTTTTCTTTGTGATTTCTGCTTTTTTAGGCGCACAAAAAGAATCAAAAAGCGCTAAATATTCGTCTATTTTTTCTTTCGGAAGTTGTTTAAGTAAAAAGGTATGAACAAAGTTTCTCTCTTCGCTAGAAAGCGTATCTGCCTGTTTTGCAACTAAGGCAAATAACTCCATTAAGGCTCTTAGAATTTCTTCACTCATAAAATAGCTGTAACTTTATCGCCTCTCACAAAAGTATAATTTTATGCGAACCAGAAGAGCTTTTTTTTTAAATCATTTAGCACAGACAAGCCCCAGCCCTCCGATGCTTGATTTCTCAAGCGCAAAGGGGTCTTTCATATTTGACCATAAAGGAAAGAAGTTCCTTGATTTTATATCTGGCATTTCTGTCTCGAACCTAGGGCATGGCCATAAAAAAATCATTCAGGCCATTGAAACACAAGCCAAAAAACATCTGCACTTAATGGTGTATGGCGAACATATTATTTCGCCACAAGTCTCTCTGGCTAAAAAACTAACTGCACTGCTTCCTAAAAGCTTAAATTCTGTTTACTTTTTAAACTCTGGATCTGAAGCGATAGAAGGAGCCTTAAAACTGGCAAAAAGATATACCGGAAAACATAAAATTATTGCTTTTAACAAGGCCTATCATGGGAGCTCTCATGGGGCATTAAGTCTAATGAGCGAGTCGTATTACAATGAAAAATATGGGCCATTACTACCAGAAGTATACTTTGCTGAGCCAAATAAAACAAAGGACTTAAACCTAATAGATGAAAAGACCGCCTGTGTTATTTTAGAGCCCGTACAAGCAGAAGCTGGTGTAAGGCTTTTTAAATCGTCTTTTTTAAAAGCGCTCAAAGCGCAATGCAAACGCGTTGGTGCTTTGTTGATTTTTGATGAGATTCAAACCGGTATAGGAAGAACTGGTTCTATGTTCTGTTTCGAGAAATTAAATACCACTCCTGATGTACTTTGTTTGGGTAAGGCTTTAGGGGGAGGGATGCCTTTATCTGCCTTTATTTCTTCTAAAAAAATCATCTCATCATTAAGCGACAATCCTATACTAGGCCACATCACCACCTTTGGAGGACACCCTGTAAGTTGTGCTGCTGCAGAAGCATCATTAAATATTTTATCCACACAAAAAAACATCATTACACAAGTACATAAGAAAGAACAATACATTAAGAAGTTCTTTAAAAATGTAAAAGGCGTTAAAAAAATAAGATCTAGTGGTCTTTTGATGGCTCTTGAGCTTAAGAATGAAAAAGCTGTTTTTAAAGTTGTGGACCGGTGCTTAGAAAACGGACTACTGGTCGATTGGTTTTTATATAATCAAAACTGTATTCGCATTGCGCCTCCACTGACTATTAAGACAAAAGAACTTACTTGGGGCTGTGAAACACTTAAAAAAGCAATCAGTAAATAATTACTTAGAAACTGTTTAAATTTTATTCTGAAAAAATCCTTATGAATCCTTTTTTGTTATTCATCAAATTTTTTCATTCAAGTAGCGCTGCTATTATCATTCTAAAATTTATCGACTAACAGAAAAAGTCTTTAGTATAACTATTTTTACGACTAAAACTTAAATAGTTTCTTAGAAAACAGAGAAAAATATCTGGTAATTACTTTTTCTGAGGGTTTATTCTGAGGTGTATAGGCGTAATCTTGAGCTCCGCCCGTGTGTTGATGGTCGTACTTCCATTCCCATATGAATCCGCCTTTGAACCATGATTTATAAAAAAAAGAGTCAAAAATAGCTTTAAAAGCAATCGCTTGGCCTTTAAGGTTGACTTTTTTTGAATAGGTATCGCTCCATGTGTTAACTGTCACAAAGTCTCTAGAACAATAGCCAAACTCTGTAAACAAAATTTGTTTTGAATAACGCTTCGAAATATTTTCAATGGCAAATACATGCTTACGCCATTTGTTGAGCAAGTTGTCTTCTGTGGGTGTCTTTTCTTTGGAAAGTGGAAAATAGGCATCTATACCAATGAAATCTAACTCTGACCAAAATGGAACCATATAGTAATCGTCCCAGTTAGAGGCGTAAGTGAGTTTACCTGAATACACCTTTCGTATTTGCGCAATCAGATGGTTAAAAAAAGGAGCTCTTTTCTTTATAGACTCTCTTAATTCAGTTGCAAAACAAAATACATCTACATTTTCTTGCTCAGCTATCTGAGCCATTTCAAGTACATATTTTGAAAAATTCTCTTGCCACTCTTGCCAATCTCTTTCGTGTTTAAGAGCGAAGTGTCCCACGTAATAGCTTTCAGGGATCCAAAGCTGGGGTTTGAGCATGACTTTAAATCCGTTTTTTTTAGCTTCTCTAATTTGTCGAGCAACGCCTTTATGGGTTTCTCCCCACCATTGCCCTGGTAAATCATATGTAATACTAGAACCGTTTTTCTCTGCCAATGCATAAGGGACAATACTTACAAAATTTGCGTTTACATTTTTTACACCTTGAAAATCTAAATATGCAGAATCTCTAGGCGCTTCAAGGTGTAATCCACAAATTTTTTGCGCTTGAATTGTGAGATAAAAACATCCCCCCACAAATAACACGACACTCAAAAGCAAATACGCTATGACCCCTTTGCAAGACATATGATGATTCAAATTAAAGAATTAATTCAAAGAGTTCTTTTCCTTTTAAAGAAAATATATACATTTGGTCCTGGGCAAGTCCTGTACGACCAGCTCCTGCTGAACTCCCCCAGGACGGGAACGTAGCAAGGGTAGGTGGTTGTAGCGGTGCGATGCAGATCGCTTGCCCATTTTTATTTATTTAACAAAACACAACACAATGAAAAAAATAGTTTACTCTTTAACATTTATCGCTCTTTGCTTCTCTTGTACAAATGATACTGTCGATGCAGAAAAACAAAAATTAATGGACGACATGAAATCGCTTAGAGCTGAAATGGCGGATAAAGATTCTTCGTTCACTCAAGTTTTAAGTTATTTCTCTGACATTCAAAACAATTTAAATGAAATCAAAAAAAGAGAAGGCATAGTCACTGAAGCTTCTGCCGGAGGAGACGGATTAACTGAGAATAAAAAAAATATGATCGTGGATGATCTTCAGGCTATAAATGCCTTAATGGCTGAAAACAAAAACAAAATAAGTGAACTGCGTAAGATTTTAAATTCAAAAAACAGCCTTTTAAAATCTAAGGATTCTAAAATCAGCGATTTAGAATCAACTTTAAACAGCACACTTGAAACATTAAATCAGACGGTATTGCAAAAAGACTCTCAAATTGCTGGTCTTAGAGAAGATTTAACCAAGCTTAGAATTTCACATGATTTACTTGTCATGGAAAACACAGAAAATCTTGAAACAATTGAAACCAAGAAAGATGAATTAAACACTGTTTATTATTGCTATGGCACCTATAAAGAACTAAAAGAAAAAGGTGTGTTAACTAAAGAAGGTGGGCTCATTGGAATTGGCAGAACAACCAAATTAAAAGAGAATGCAAATCTAGAGTACTTCACTCAAGTTGATGCGAGAACATTTAATGAGGTAGAATTAAACACAAAAAATGCCGAACTTGTTTCTTCTCACCCAGCTGGGTCTTATAAATTTGCGAAATCAGCAGACGGTAAAAAAATTGAATTTTTGATCATTGAAGATGCGCAAAAATTCTGGTCAGTTTCTAAATACTTAGTTATAAAAGTATCATAAACTAAAAATATCCTTTCAATTAAAGCAGGTTGATGAATAATCAACCTGCTTTTTTATTTATATATTAGGCTGTATATTTTCCCACGAAATAATTGATTTAAGTTGTATTATTTTAGATCTTTATGCAAAACTTTATTCTATGAGAAGTATTTTCTTTTTCACGTTACTTTTACCAATATTTAATTCTATTAATGCTCAATTCTCAAAAGTGATGGACATTAATCCACATCCAGGACAAAATTCTGAAGTTAAGTTTATAACTACATTTTTAAATACGCTCTATTTTTCTGCTCGAGATACTGCTAACAATGAAGAAATTTGGGTATCAGATGGTTCTCTACAAGGAACAAGTATCTTAAATGATTTCAATCCTAATGGCCCCTCTTATCCAAGAAATCTTACTGTTGTAGATTCACTGCTTTATGTTGTAATTAATAATAACTCAATATATTTTTCTAATGGTGATTCTTTATTCACAGAAGTGAAAAACTCACAAGGCTTTCCTTTTGGTTTAATAGAACATAAGGGGTTAATTTATTTTGCAAATTCCTCTTCTTTAAATTCATTGGGTTATGAATTGTATAAAATTGAATATGATTCTGCAATTTTAGTTAGTGACATTAATCCAAATGGTGATAGTTCTGGAGAATTAGAGTCATTAAGCGGCAAAGTAAGGGCAATAAGTAAAGGGAATTATTTATACTTTGTGGCAGATGACGGTATTGACGGCTTTCAAATTTGGGCAACAGATGGTACTCAGCTTAGCACTCAAAAAATAACAACTATACCTAATCAAACACAACCTTATATTGGTGAGGACCTAACCATTCTTGATAGTTTTATCCTATTCACAGCCGATAGTGAACATCTTTGGGCTTTAAATACTATTAATAATTCAGTACAAATGATATCTAGTGCTTCTTCAAGGATATTATGTGAGTTTAACAATAAAATTTATTTCACTAAAAATAATTCAGAATTATGGTCAACTAACGGTTCTATACTTGGTACAAATTTTGAATCTAATATTGCGCCGAATGAGTGTATTGAGTTTAATAATAGTTTGTTCTGCTCTCATTTATTCTCTGATTTAATATCAATCGATACTAGTAGCAATATTCAAACAGTTGCAACTATTAACCCCGCAGTTTTCACATCTGCCAATATCAGAGAATTCACTACTTTAAATAATAAGTTATATTTTTTTGCAGATGATGGAATCACTGATGAGTTATGGTTTACAGATGGCATAACAACTCAAAAAATTGAAAATCAGATTTCTTCTAATACTCACCCACTTGATTTTGATATTTCTAAATTAATCACGTTTAATAATGAACTTTATTTCTATGCTGAATTTACTGAAAATGATGGCGAATTATGGAGGTATAATCCTTATCTGGATTCTACATCTACTTCTATTACATTCGAAACTAGTTACGATAAGTTAAGTATATATCCTAATCCATCTTCTGATATAATTACTATTTCAAATAAAAACAACAGGTATGATTTTTTTGATATTTCTAGTTTAAATGGGAAGATAATACTCAAAGGTGAATTAGATTCTAATATTCACATTAATACTTTAAATCAAGGATTTTATGTTGTTACTTTATATGAAAACAAAAGTCCTTCAAAGAGTTTTAAGATATTAAAAAAATAAGACAGCACCCAACTTTTACTAACAGATATCAAGCCAACTCTTTCCTTTTCTTGACATCTCTGAAGCCTATAAAACTTATTATTTTTAATCCATCTTGAAAAATACGGCATTAGGTTTAGATAAACGAATCCGTACAAAATCTTGAAATTTCTGGATTTGCTTAGGCGTAATTTTTTTTGAATTTTCAAATTTATAACTAATGACCTCTTTTTTAGACAATACGCTATCTTGAGCCAAGATCAATGAAGAAAGGCCAATTGAAGAGACCCAAGGATATTCGATTGCTAATTCTTTTTTTATCTGTTTTAATAAGAGCGTGTCTGTATTTAGAGACTGTTTTTCTAAATCTGCTATTCGTTTTTTCTGGCTCTCAATAATATGGACATTTTCTTCGTATGAATTTTTTAAAAACTTGGTTTCTAATTCAGAAATCATACCTGTGAGCTTTTCAGTATCGTTTTGATTCTGATGTACAACAAGTTCTGTGTTTTCTACTAAAAATGTACCTTTTAACCCATAATCTACAAGGGCCGCTTGCAGTTCTGTTATTTTATCTGAAGGGATAGGTTCTCCTAAAACAAATACTTCAATAATATTTGTAGAATCAGAATAAGAAGCTTGTGTTTTTAATATTTGCGTATCTAGGGTTTGGATTTTTTCAGCAATATAGTTTTTTGCCTTGCCTTTAAAATACGATTCTTTGAGTACGCCAAGAAATACCCACGCACTGGGTACCACCACCAAAATAACAAAAATTGTAATCCATTGCTTCACTTTTTTCTCTCTAGAGGCATCTACAAATTGTTTGATTGGAAATCTGAAATACCGAATAAACAAATAAGTTGTAAGACATATAAACACAGAGTTTAGCGTAAATAAATAAAAGGCGCCAAATAAATATTGAAAGTTAAAGGTCGCCAAGCCAAAACCAGCCGTACACAAAGGAGGCATAAGCGCAGTAGCAATTGCCACGCCTGGAATAACATTTGTTTTTTCTTTTCGAGACCCTGCAATAATACCGGCGCTACCTCCAAAAATAGCGACTAAGACATCTAGAATTGTAGGACGGGTTCGCGCCAATATTTCTGACTGCACCTCATAAGAAGGAAAGATTAAGAAATATAAGGCCGACGTAATTAAACTCACCACAATCATTACCGCAAAGTTTTTCAACGACTTTACCAATAATCTAAAATCATTGGTTCCAATAGCCAGACCTATTCCTAAAATAGGCCCCATTAAAGGAGAGATAAGCATTGCTCCAATAATAACGGCAGTAGAATTCGTATTTAAACCAAGAGAGGCAATAAAAATAGAACAAATTAAAATCCAGACGTTATACCCATTAAATTCAACATCTTTTTTAATACCTTCAACAGTTCCTTTCACATCCATCCCTTCACGAAGGTTCATCACCTGAGAACCTAGATCTTTAAGCGACTTTAAAAAGTACTTTCCAGAAGATTCAACACGCTCTTTAGATTGTTCTAGTTTTTGATCGGTTTTTTCCATTTCTGTTTATTTTACCATGGGCAAACTTAAAATAAAAAAGTAACTTACTTGAAAAGGTATTGCTATGCATTATAAACTCTCTGTTAAAAGTAGATCACAAAAAAAATTACACGTTCAGCTCATTTTTGATGTTAAAAAAAATGAAGATAAAATCATTCTTTGTCTCCCCAGATGGAGACCCGGCAGATACGAGCTTGGCAATTTCATCAAAAATCTCTTGTCCCTAAACATAAAAGATGCCCACTCTAAAAAAACAATCCCTTATCAAAAGGCAGAGAAAGATATCTGGCATATCCATCCCCCCAAAAAAACAACACGAATATGTGTGGATTATGTGTATTACTGTAAAGATCTTAACGCTGGATCTTCATATATAGACGCAGATCAAGTCTATATAAACCCGGTAAATTGCCTAATGTATATCAAAGACCGCATAGAAGACAAACACACACTTGAACTTTTAAAATTAGGTGCTATACCTATTGCCTGTGCTCAAAAATTCATCAAAAAAAAAGCTACATTTGATTCCTTTCATCAACTAGCAGACACTCCGTTTGTCATTTCAAAATTGCTTAAAAAGCACGTTTTTGAATATAAAAAGATACGATTTTACTTATGGTTTATGGGCGAATGCAAACCCGATTTAAAAAAAATTGAGCGTGATTTTAAAGGGTTTATAGTACAACAGTTAAACGTCATGAAATCCTTTGTAGCCCCTACTTATCATTTTTTATTTCAAATAACGCCTTATCCTTTTTACCATGGGGTCGAACATTTAAACAGTACAGTCATAGCTTTAGGCCCAGGGTATGACCTAATGAATAAAAAAATATACGATGAATTTTTAGGGGTGAGTTCACACGAACTCTTTCATGCTTGGAACATTAAAAATATAAGGCCCAAAAACCTATTGCCTTACAAGTATAACACTGAGAATTATTTCCGATTAGGCTATGTTGCAGAAGGCGTAACCACCTACTATGGCGACTTGTTTTTAAAACGAAGTGGTTATTTTTCTAATGAAGAATTCTTAAAAGTATTAAGCACCTCTTACCAAAGATATCAACACAACGGTGCTAGATTCACTATGTCAATTGCTCAAGCTTCTTTTGATACTTGGGTGGATGGATATGTAAAAGGAAGCCCGCATAGAAAAATATCAATCTATAACGAAGGCATGCTGTTTTCTTTGATTTTAGATTTTAAAATAAGAAAAGCGACTAAAAATAAAAAGAGCTTAGATGATGTTTTAAGGACGCTCTACATCTCTTTTGGCAAGAAAAATAAAGGCTACGAGCAAAAAGACATGACTCAAATTTGTGAAAAAATATCTGGATTAAAACTCAGAGGCTTTTTTCAAAAGTATATTTACAATAGCTCAGAGCTCAGCCCACTCCTTAAGAAAGCATTCGCCTATTATGGGCTAAAACTCATTAAAAAAACAGCCTTAAACCCCTATGAAACTTTTCTAGGAATTAAGATTTCTGAATCGAGAACCATCACTGACATACATTACAAGGCAGAAGAGTTTAGCGGTTTAGAAATTGGCGATCAGATAATGTCTATTAATCATTTTCAGGTCACATCACTCTTACAAATCAAGGCATGGATGCACTATTTTAATTATGATGTACCATTAGGTATACTAAGAAATGGCAAACACTTTGCAATAAAGTGTAAAAAGAGTACCTCCGGATTCTATTTTAATTATCAATTCGTACAACATGCATCAAATAAAAACTACAAGTCATGGGTTAAAGAATAGCTTTGTTTAATTTTTTCACAAAAAAATTAAACAATTTGTTGCCAAGAATTATTTTGTTTAATAATTTTATAAAAAAGTTAAACATGACACAAATAGAATTTTCTAATAAAATTACCACTCTTTACAGTGCAATGGAATTTTTTGCTTTAAGCTTAACTAAGAATTTAGAATCTGCTGGCGATTTAACACAAGAAACGTGTCTAAAGGCTTTAAAGAACAAGAATAAGTATAGAGCAAATACAAATTTTAAAGCCTGGGTATTTACAATTATGAAAAATACTTTTATAAATAATTACAATAAAATAAAAAGAAAACAAGCACTCATTCAAAGTACGGAAAAGCACAATCAGTTATTAGAAAGAAAAATTGACCCCAGTACTCATCCTGAAAAACACTATATTTTAAAGGAGATTACAGCAGAAATAAAAAAGATGCGCCTCGATCATCGGCAGCCTTTCACCATGCACTTAGAAGGCTACAAATACCAAGAAATATCAGAAGCATTAGACATTCCTATTGGCACTGTTAAAAGTAGAATTTATCTAGCAAAACAAGCTTTAATTAAAAAATTCAAAGGCTATGAGTATCGCTCGTAATCATGAGCGATAATAATATAAATACCTTTTTTTGGCATAGACGAGATTTACGAATACAAGATAATGCCGGATTATATCATGCTCTTAAATACAATAAAGGTGTACAAGCTATTTTTATTTTTGATAGGTCTATTTTAGATGAATTGCCTAAAAAAGATAAACGCGTCATTTTTATATACAAACAAATTGAACACTTAAAACAAAAATACCAGGCGCTAGGTTCTGATCTGTTGGTATACTATGGCAATCCTTTAGAGGTTTTTAAAAAATTAAATGCTACGCATCCGTTACAAAATGTTTATACTAACCATGATTATGAACCTTCATGTATAGAACGAGATGCGCAAATTGCTTCATTTTTAAATAAGAATGATTGCCAGTTTAAGACGTTTAAGGACCAGGTTATTTTTGAAAAAAATGAGATCACCAAGTCTGATAAAGCTCCCTACACGGTATTTACACCCTATAGCAAGCAGTGGAAAAAAAAGCTTAACTCATTTTACACAAAACCGTATCCGACTGAAAAGTACTTATCAAATCTCAAACAAAGCTCTGGCTCATCTGATTTAATTACGCTTGAAAAAATGGGATTTTCTATTATTGAGAACCTCGGTTTTTCAAAATTAGAATTCAATGCTGATATTATAAAAGACTATCATCAACAAAGAGACTTTCCGGCTGTTAATGGAACTTCTAGATTAAGTATACATCTGCGGTTTGGCACCACCTCAATTCGAGAAGCTACTGGATTTGCATTAAAACACAACACAAGCTGGCTGAATGAACTCATATGGAGAGATTTTTACATGGGCAACATCTTGGCTCATTTTCCTATGGTTGTTTCTAGCTGTTTCAAGAAAAAATATGAACGCATTGAGTGGCGCAATAACCCAGATGAATTTGAGGCCTGGAAAAATGGAAAAACAGGCTATCCTATTGTAGATGCTGGCATGAGAGAACTGAATCAAACTGGATTTATGCACAATAGAGTGAGAATGATTACGGCTAGTTTTTTAACCAAACATTTATTGATTGACTGGCGATGGGGTGAGGCGTATTTTGCAGAAAAATTACTTGATTACGACCTCTCAGCAAATAATGGAGGTTGGCAATGGGCGGCTTCTTGCGGATGTGACGCCGCTCCGTATTTCAGAATCTTTAATCCTTATTTGCAAACAAAAAAATTTGACCCTCAGCTCGCCTATATAAGAAAATGGTGCCCTGAATTTGAAGATGTTTTTTCTTATCCAAAGCCTATTGTAGAGCATAAATTTGCTAGACAACGAGCGCTTGAGGTATATAAAAAAGCCCTTCGAACATAAGATTTGAATTCACCCAATAGTTTTAATGCCTGCAATTTTCTTTAACAATCTTTGGGCGCAATTTCTAACATACTGCTTTTCTTCCATTTCAAGACTTTGCTGAGCCAATTCTTTAAACTCTTCTTTAAGCTCTGGGGCCGTGTCTAAAGCGTAAGCCAAAAGCTCCAAGGCATATCCTTTATTGTAGCCAATCTTACTTGGTTTAAGTATATGCATAATCGCAATATCAATAAGATGTGCATTGGCACTTAAATCTGTTTTAATATAGCGATGAATACGAAATAAAATACCTACTAGCGGATCAATCTGTTTTCTTTGTTCGGTAATCTCAACCAAACTATTTTCAAATGGTTTTATGTATTTTGGTGCTGACTTTGCAATTACTTTAATGACGTTAACAACACGCCAAACCAAAGGCATCTCCCCTATTTTTAAATACGATACTAAATCACTCAAGAGCGCTTGATTTTTTTTTGCTTCCCTAGCAAAGAGTTTAATACAGCCCTTTTTTAAATGGCTTAAACGCTCTTCAATATATGAATGGTATTGCATAAAAAAAGGGGCTTGAATTGCCCCTTAATACATGTAGATGTTTTTATAATTACTCAGCAGTTGGAGCTTGAGGAGCTTCTGGTGCTTCTGACTCAGCTGGTTTTTCTTCTTTTTTAGGTGCTTCAGCAGCCTTAGGCTTGCTTTTAAATTTCGCGTACTTATTCTTAAACTTATCAATTCTACCCGCGGTATCTACCAATTTCATTTTGCCCGTATAAAACGGATGCGATTTATGAGAAATCTCTAATTTAATAAGCGGATACTCATTGCCATCTTCCCATTTAATGGTTTCTTTGGTAGGCGCAGTTGAACGCGATAAAAACGTATAATCGTTAGACATGTCTTTAAAGACCACTAATCTATAATCTTCTGGATGTATCCCTTTTTTCATCTCTTCTCACTATTTAGCATGCAAATATAGTAAAGTAATCGATCAATAAAAACACTAATGCAATATTATTACATGAACATCGTTACGCTTCTGAAAGACATTTTTTACCTTTGATCTTTATGAGTAAACATCTTGTTTTCTTTCTTTTGGGGGGATTTCTTTTTACGGTAGGATGTAAAAAAGATCCTTTAGGTTTATCTGATCAGCCACTTTCATTTTCATCTGACTCTCTTATTTTTGATACGGTGTTTTCAACCCTTGGCTCTATTACCAAACGTTTAACGGTATACAACACTAAAACTCAAGACATCACTATTGATAAAATTTATATTCCAGGGATGCAAAACTCTAACTACAGCATTAATGTAGATGGTGAAACAGGGCCATTAGTTGAAAATATTTTGTTACGCAAAAAAGACTCTTTGTTTGTTTTTGTTAAAACCACAATTGACCCTCAAAATAGCAATACCCCCATGGTGGTTGAAGACTCTATTGTTTTTGTGACGCAAACAGAACAAAAAGTGACCTTATACAGTTGGGGACAAGATGCATATTACCACACACCAAACAGTCGTTTTGTATTTCTAGATCAAAACGGAGACTCCTTATTTTTCAATTACCACAGCATAGATTGCAACACACAATGGGACAATCTCAAACCACATGTTATTTTTGGCTATGCTATTGTAGAACCCGGATGCGCGCTTAACATACAAGCTGGCACCTTTGTTCACTCCTATGCCAATTCAGGTATTATTGTGGGCCATCCCTTTGAAATTACATCAAATTCTTCTTCTATTCATATACAAGGCGATCTGGGCAATCCTGTCACATTTACCCATACGCGTTTAGATGAATTTTATAAAGAAGACCCTGGGCTGTGGGACCGCATTTGGCTTACTGCGAATAGTCAAGACAACAGCATCGAACACGCCATTATTAAAAATGGCAATATTGGGCTGCAGATAGATTCAAATATTAACAGCAATCCAACAGCTGTAATTAAGCACACGCATATTGACAACCATGCGGGTATTGGAATTCTAGCTCAAGGCAGCCGAATAGAGGCTGAAAATTGCATCATAACAGACTGCGGCCAGCACCTGTTAGCCTTAGCCTACGGCGGAGATTATCAGTTCACACACTGCACCATGTACAATGCATGGGGATTTGGCTCTCGCACCACTCCTTCTGTATTGATTAACAATTATTACGAAAGTTCTGAGGGACAAATCATTTCTAGGGATCTTCAGCAAGCTACTTTTATAAACTGTATTATAGACGGACACTCATCAGAAGAATTACTTCTTGACAATGAAGCTTCTGCACAATTTAATTATTTGATCTCGCACTGTGCCTTACGCACAGAAGAGTACTCTACTACCACCGATTTTTTTGAAAATAATTTATACAACCTCTCTTCACTTAGCGTAGACGGCGAATTCTCAGACCCCTATTTCATGGACTTAGAAAACAAGGACTACCATCTAAACGAAAATAGCACAGTCATCAATAAAGGCACCATAAGCACTACCACCACCGACTTTGATCTTCAGCTTAGAGATGGTAGTCCTGATATTGGGGCATTTGAATTTATGCCTTAAAATACTTGTTTGTTGACCTTTCAAAAAAATACACTCAATATTCTTTGAGGATGACTTAAAGCTAAATTCAAGTTAAATATCCCCTTTCTCAGAAAGTAAAATGGCAATTTTTTTGGTAGGCTCAAAATGAGAAAGGGTAATAATCACAATCACTGCTATGGGTACACAAAGCACCATACCTTCAACGCCCCATAACAATCCCCCCAAAGCTAAAGAAAGAAGTACGACGAGTGGGCTAATATTTAATGAATTGCCCATGATTTTAGGTTCAATAAAATTACCTACAACAACTTGAATTAAGCCTATGAAAAACAAGACCATTAAGAACGGTTTTAGGGCAGAAAATTGTACAAGGGCCATTAAAGCTGGAAAAATTGTAGCAATCAATGAGCCAATAGTCGGGATGTAGTTTAATGCAAAAATAATCACTGCCCAAAGGGCTGCAAAATCTATACCCATGACCATTAACACTGAATAACTCAATACTCCAGTGATTAGACTTACAATGGTTTTTAAGGTAATGTACCGGCTGATAGAGCGGTTCACTTTTGATAAAATACTATTGACACGATCTCTATCTTCTTTTTGAGTAAACATTTTTTGAATCTTTTGACGTGTTACGCCATTTTCTGCTAATATAAAAAGTACATAGAGCAGCACTAAAAATATATTGCCCAACAAACTGCTCATAAAGCCTACAACCCCTTGAAGTACATTGGTGATTTTGAAGGTATGTAAAAAGTCATTCCAACTTGCTACAATATCAATATTAAGTACACTACTCAAGCGCCCACCAAGTTTTTTAATGCTGTATTCGTAAAAAGGCCATTTTTCACTTAAACGATCTAAATCATTAGAGACAAACCACACTAAAAAACTAATAAAGCCTAAAATCACTAAAAAAGCCAAGGTATTTTGCAGCCAAAACGGAAATCCTTCTCTTAAAATCTTAAATTTTGAAAGATAAAAACGCACTTCATTGACAATGAAGTAAATCATCACTGCAAATACAAACGGAACCAAAACCCCTTTTAAGTAAATGAGAATCAGACAAAACAACACAATACTTAAAAGCGTATATGAAAGCGACTTCATATTATGAATTTACAATAATTCTTTCATATCTATCTGATGCGGAATATATCTCTCTAAAATATATTGATCATGTAAAGAGAGTACCACACAACATTTTTGAGTTTTGATCTGCTCATTAAGTACATCCATGAGCTTATTTTTATTAGTGATATCTAAAAATACTAGAGGTTCATCGAAAAACACAAAAGGTTTTTCCTGGAGCAAAACACCTATAATATAAGCCAATTGTTTTTGGCCATCACTCAAAATATAAAAAGGCTTATTCGCGTGTTCTTGCAAATCAAAAACACCCAACAGATTGTTTTGTTTGTCTTTATCTTTTGAAAAAAGCGACAAGAAAAACGCTAGAGTTTGATAGCCAAAATACTGCTTTTGTGCCGGCAAAAAAGATATATAGGATTGCGCCACTGGTCGAGTAAGCCGTTGATTATCCAAATAAATGTGCCCTGATTTAACAGGCAATAGACCAGCTAAAGCTTGAAGCAGTGTAGATTTTCCAGAGCCGTTTTTACCTACAATTCCGTAAAGGTTCTGGCGCTTAAAGGTGTACGAAAACCCATCTACAAGTAACCGATCATAGCCCAGTTGTATTTGCTCACAAACTAGCATATGTTTTTTTTTGAAGAAGCACATACAATACAAGCGGAACGCCAAATAATGAGGTAATTGTATTTAAAGGCAAGATTTGATTTTCGAAAATTATTTTCTGAAACACCCCTGCGTATAAGCCCATTAATCCTCCAGCAAGTACTGTATAAAAACTCAACTTTAAAAATCCAGCTTGCCTGACTACCATTCTTATGATCACCGGCACCACTAAACCAATAAAAGCCACAGGCCCACAGTAAGCCGTTGACAAGGCTACCAAAACACCTGCCATAAGGACCGACAAAACACTAAGCATTCTTATATTCACACCTATAGACTTTGCCATTAGATCACCTAAAGCGTAGCGATCTAATTGAGGCGCCAACACACATCCCCCCAAAAGACAAACCAGTAAAGCAAAACCAAGAACAAGCAATTGGCTAAATGTCGCTCTTTCAAAACTAGAAAATCCCCAAAATGAAATTTTTTGAAGCGTTTGCGCCGATGTACTAAACGCTATAAAATCTACGCAAGCAGAGGCAATAAAACTAAACAAAACACCTACGATCAATAATTCCGTATTCTTTACAAAGGGAGCTAAAAAAAGAAGCAATGAGAGTACCATAAGTGCACCTAAAATACCGGCTATAGATACTGCTAAAACAGATCCGCCAATAAAAGTTGAATAACTAAGGGCGACAAAAAGCAAAGCCCCTGAACTCACCCCCAAAACAGAAGGGCCCGCCAAGATATTTCTAAAAATATGCTGCAAATAAAGCCCAGAGAGAGAGAGAGAAGCGCCACATAAAAAGGCCGTACACATAAGTGGTAAGCGATGCTGATAAAACACAAAAGCACTTTTACTATCAAGTTCAGAGCAAATGGCCTGATACATAGTAATCTCTATTATTCCATAAAATAAATGAAAATAAACAGCTGTAAACAACAAAACAGCAGCTAAAATGAACGCCAGACTTTTATGCCTAAAAATACGACTCACTTTGCCAGTAATTTATAATACTTTTCTTCAGAATGATTAGACTTATGCGTTAATGCATATACGTCTTTCAAACACTCTTCAGGATAGAGTAAGGCTTCACAGAACAAATCTGATTCAGCCGTATTGGCATATATGACTTGTCTATCTTTAAAAAAATCAAAACGTTCGATATTAGGTAAATTTTTTAGCATCACCTCACTTGCAGAATATAGAGTGTCAAAAAAGACATACCGAAAATAGTTGGCCTGTTGCGCTTTAGTAAAAAACTGTTCTTTATTTAGCTTAACAGTGGGGGCATTTGACCATTCAATTAGCGCTGAACAGGCTGCATCCTTTAAAAGATTGCCAACGGTGCTTTGGGGCGTTGCACATACCCAATAACCAGAATAGTAATCTGCGCTTAACACAAGGGGGCGGAGGGTGTCATTTTGAAAAAGAGTCTTTAAAGAATCATAAGCATTTATGGTCTTTTGTTTTTTTAAACTTGTATTTTTTTTCAGATTAAAAATAACTGAAAGCGTATCTTCAATAGACAAATAATCTAAAGGATGTGTCATCTGATTATGGTTGATCAGAATACATTTTATGTTGTTTTGTTTCAACTTATCAATCAAGTGTTTAGATGTAAATGGGGTATAAAAAAAGTGTGTGGGCGCTAATTGTAAAATATGCTCAAAATGAGCGTCAATTTCATTGCCCAAATCAGATACATTGAAGGCTTTTAAATTGTTTTGATAACGCTTATTTTTAACATAAGACTGATAAGCCAACCCCACAAAGTGTTTCCATAAATCTAAGCGGTCAATAAAGGGCAAAACATCTGTAGACACACTAGCCACACGAACAGATTCGTTTGATGTAGCCTGTTTTGTTTTTGTATTGACGCTACAGGAGAGCATTGCCAAGAAAAAAAAGAAAACAATATTAGATTTCCAATTCAAGATTCAAGGTTTCTTTGAACGTTTTAAGTTGTGGGTATTTTTCAACCAACATCTCATAACGGTCTTTTGAAGTGTACAACATCGCTGTATTTTCTTTTGCTTTAACGACATCTACAAGCGTAATTAAATCATTTTTCAAACGCTCTCTTAAATAAAAGAGAAGTTCAGCCTTTTCTGTTTCTAACTCTTGTTTTAAAGCTGAATTACTCAGCGTAATATAAATCGTATTCTCTTTTAGTTCAGGTTTTTGAGAAAGAATACTCCAAAGATTTTTTTTGGCTTTTTGCTTTAGCTCTTCTAAATAAGCAGCCCAGGCCGCATAAAACTCATCTTCTGAGAAGGCTTTGCTTCGCTTAACTTTATCTGAAGGCATCTCTTCTGTCTTCTCTTTTTTTATAGGCTTTAACACCTCTTGCAAAGAGAGCGTTTTTACTCCATAAGTACTTTGTTTTGAAACAATGTTTTCTTGCTCTAAAGCATCTATTTGCACATGCTCTTCGCTTTCTATTTTCGCTGAAGAGGTCTGAGAAGTAACCGAAGAAGAGATCTCCTTTTTATGCGGTGTGTTCGGCGTAGATTCTGGCTCTTGTAAGATCTGCTTCTTCTCTATATCTACAGATTGAATCTGTTCTAGTGCAGCCTTATAGTATTGCGGGCTTAAAATCTTTAGCTTAGGGGTGGATTTTTTTTTTTCGTCCTGACTAAGGATAGAAGAAAGCTTCATTAATAAAATCTCGATGGTCAAGCGTTGTGATGAGGATGTCTTTAATTCAAAATAACTTTGATTTACCAGCTCTAGCATACTAAAAATTTGAGCAGGTGTTAGTTGTTGTGCCTGATCACTAAATGCTTTTTTATAACTTTCAGAGATTTGAAGAAGTGTGACCGTACTTGGATCGCTTGCCACCATTAAATTTCTAAAATGCGTAGCTAATCCTTCTAAGAAAAAGGGCAGGTTAAATCCTTTTTCAATGATTTGATTTAAAAGCATTAGTGCCTCAGGAATTTGACACTGAATAAAGGCATTGGTAAGATTTACAAAATAATCATGATCTAAAATATTCAGATGCTCAACTACTGCTTTATAACTAATGTTTTGCTCGGTAAACATCGCCAATTGATCAAACAGTGAAAGGGCATCACGAAGAGCACCATCAGCTTTTTGAGCAATCAGTTTAAGGGCTTCTTTATCAGCTTGGATGGATTCTTTGACTGCAATTTCCTGCAAGTGATTGGCCATATCTTCTGGCGTAATGCGTTTAAAATCATAAATCTGGCAACGCGACAAAATAGTGGGCAATATCTTGTGTTTTTCAGTAGTCGCTAAAATAAAAATAGCATAAGAGGGTGGCTCTTCTAAGGTCTTTAAAAATGCATTGAATGCAGCCGTAGAAAGCATGTGTACCTCATCTATAATGTATACTTTGTATTTTCCTTGTTGGGGGGGATATTGTACTTGATCTATAAGGCTTCGGATGTCATCTACTGAATTATTAGAAGCCGCATCTAATTCAAAGATATTTAGCAGTGTACCTTCTTTAAATGCCTTGCAGGACACACATGAATCACAGGCCTCTGTTTGATCAGAAATCTGCTCACAATTAATGGTTTTAGCTAAGATTCGAGAACAGGTTGTCTTACCCACACCTCTTGGGCCGCAAAATAAAAAAGCCTGAGCTAACTTATCGGATGCGATGGCATTTTTAAGTGTTGAAGTAACACTACTTTGCCCAACTACAGAGTCAAAACTCTGCGGTCTGTATTTACGTGCTGAAACCTGATAGCCTTCCACAAAGACAAACCTACTAAAAATAGGATAAAGCAGCACTTATTTTGCAACTAAAATCAAAGAATCACGTATAGAAAAATGTGCATAAATATTCTATTCTTATATTTCTATTTCTTTATTCTTTCTGTTCTATTTCTCAGACTTTATTTGTATCGGGAGATATTAAAGAAGGCAGAAAAAGATTGTCTGATGTGACGGTTAAAGTCTACAAAAATGGCAGTCTTGTTGATCGCATCTCTGCTGGATCAGGAAAATACGAGTCTTCTTTAGAATTGAATGCCAATTATGAATTAGAATTTGTAAAAGAGGGATATGTCTCTAAAAAATTAGCCGTAAGTACCAAAGGATTAAGCTCAGAAGACATGCAATATGAATATGATTTTCCGGCTGTGATCAGCTTATTTAAACATATAGATGGTGTCGATTTTTCAATTTTAAATAACCCTATAGGGCGCATTCATTTTGACAGAGAAGACCCTGACAACGGATTTGTACATGACGCCAGTTACACCTCCGAGATACAGCACAAATTAGAAGCCCTAATGAGCGCCTATCAAAAACGCCTAGAAGATGCTAAAAATGAAGAGGCTAATAAAAAAGAAGCCGATAGATTAGCACAACAAGAAGCGGAGCGAAAGGCCAAAGAAGAAGCCGATAGATTAGCACAACAAGAAGCGGAGCGAAAGGCCAAAGAAGAAGCCGATAAACTCGCTCAACAAGAAGCGGAGCGAAAGGCTAAAGAAG
>JAHDCS010000073.1 GCA_020629755.1 Flavobacteriales bacterium
AAGCCTATGAATACTGGAATGAAAAATCTAATCTAAAACGTTTAGGACAGGATTGTTTCTTTTTAGGTTTTGGCATCATCCCGTACATTATTCTATGGATTTTAATTCCTAAAGCAGAGACGACCTCTCAAAAGTTAGAGATGCGTGGAGAGCCTATTGATATTTCATCAATTGCTAAAAGCGCTCAAGATAATGTGAGCGGCGCAATGCGAAAAGCAGAAGGCTTTATTCGAGAGTCAAATTTTGATCATATTTCTGATAGAGCAAAGGGGTTTTTTTCGGGAGTTTGGAGAATTATTAAAGGAGCCTTAGGGGCTTTTAGTTTGCTTATTGGCTTTAGTATACTTATTCCGGTTATCGTGTTTGTATTTGGAATTGAAGACTTTTATTCCTTTCCGCTCAGTGGTATTTCAGACAAAAATGGCGTGATTGCTCCACTTATTTTTGAAAGCAATATGGGGGCTCAAGGCTTTTTCTGGGGGATTGTGTTTTTGCTTATTTCATTGTTGGTCTTTTTTGTGTCTTTAGGGCTGTTTTTGCTTTTAAAAGCCCGTAAAAACATTAAATGGATTTTGTTAGCTACAGTGCTGGTCTTTTTTATTTCAACAGCGGTTTTAGCGATCAGCGGAACTAATTTGGCAAAAGATTACAAAGAATCAGCAGATACCATAACCGATAAGGCTAATATGCCTGAGGCGATAGACACTTTGCGTATTTCTAGTTTTTCTTCTGATATTGTTCAGGGCGAAGAGATTATGAACAGCATTCTTTTTGCTAAAAAAGATTTTGAAACTTTTCATGCAGGATATCCGCGTTTAATTATAAAGAGAGATTCTACACTGAGTGTTCCTGAGGTTTATGTAGTAAAAAAATCAAGAGGTGTATCTGAATCTTCAGCTTTGCAAAAGGCTACGCAGATCGATTATGAATACCATATTAATGAAAATGAATTGATTTTAGATCCGCACTTTTCATTTCAAGGCCCTTATCGCATACAAGACGTGATTGTACATTTGCGTATACCTAGCAAGATGGTTGTCAAACGTGATCAGTGGGTAGGGATGTTCAGAGGGGAAAGTTTTTTTGAGCATCTTCAAATAGATGACGAGCATAGTCAGGTTAATATTGCTAATCAAACCATAAACATTCACAAAAGAAAAAACAGCATTAAAATTAGTAGCGATAATGGTAAGAATCAAATTAATATTAGCACTAATTAGTCTCTAAGTTTCTCTTATCTTTGCCCAGATGAAAGAGCCCAAAGAAACAGAACTTTCTTTAGAGGAATTAAAAAAAGAAATTTGCAAAGATTATGTGTTGGCCTATACTTCTAGGCAAGCAAGTTTGATCGGGCGTAAAGAGGTCTTAACAGGCAAAGCCAAGTTTGGCATATTTGGCGATGGTAAAGAGGTCGCGCAGATTGCCATGGCCAAGCAAGTCAAAAATGGCGATTGGCGAAGCGGTTATTACAGAGATCAAACCTATATGTTGGCAACAGGCGGTTTGACCTTGCAGCAGTTTTTTGCTCAACTCTATGCTCATCCTGACATAGAACACGATCCGCATTCTGCAGGCCGGCAGATGAATGCGCATTTTGCGTCACATTTAATAGACGATTCAGGCGAGTGGGTAGATCAGACAAAACAAAAAAACACATCGGCTGACATGTCGCCTACTGCAGGCCAAATGCCCAGAATGCTTGGCTTGGCCTACGCCTCTACCTTTTATAGAGCGTCTGAAACATTGCAAAAACAAGGAAAAAAATTCTCAAAAAAAGGCAATGAGATTGTATTTGGTACAATCGGAGATGCCTCTACATCTGAAGGATTGTTTTTTGAAACCATTAACGCTGCTGGTGTCTTGCAAGTTCCTATGGTATTGGCTGTTTGGGATGATGGGTATGGCATATCTGTGCCTAAATCTTATCAGACTACAAAAGAAAGTATTTCTGAGGCCCTAAAGGGTTTTCAGCGCAATGAAGATCAAAAAGGATGGGAAATTATAACCGTTAAAGGCTGGCATTATCCAAAGCTTTGTTTGGCTTTTGAAAAAGCGGCTAAAATTGCGCGTAAAGAACATGTGCCTGTTCTTGTTCATGTCAGTGAAATCACTCAACCTCAAGGGCATTCGACCTCAGGGTCTCATGAACGCTATAAATCGACTGATCGTTTAGCCTGGGAACAAGAATACGATTGTTTAGTGCAAATGCGTAAGTGGATGCTAGAAAACGATTTTATTTCGTCTAAGCAACTAGGAAAACTAGAACAAACTGCTTTAGAAAATGTAAAACAAGCGAAAAAACAGGCCTGGGCTGCTTATAGAGATTCTATTGCGCGCAAAGCGCAAGAAGTTAAACCTTTGGTTTTAGCTTTAGACAATAGTTTTGAGGCTGATTTTCAGAGTCTCTCAGAATGGTATTATGAAGACATTGCAAAGCTTTTGCAGCGCGTGCTTATAAAGACTAAAAATACCTTAACGGCACCTCGAAAAGCAGTGCTCGATTACTACAACAATTTTAAAGAGGAAATGGCTTTAAAATTTAATTCTGATTTGTATTCTCAGACCGTATACTCTCCGCTTTATGTCAAGGCAAATCCTGCAGAGTATGCGGATGAAAAAATGGTGGATGCCAGAGAAGTACTGCGCGAAAATTTTGATGCCTTACTAGAGAGATATCCTCAGGTGCTTTTTTTTGGGGAGGATGCAGGTAAAATAGGCGGGGTTAATCAAACCCTTGCTGGACTTCAAGAAAAATATGGTGAAAGCCGAATTTTCGATACTGGTATTCGAGAAGCGACTATCGTGGGGCAGGCCATTGGATTAGCGCTACGCGGATTAAGGCCTATTGCTGAGATTCAGTATTTAGATTACATTTTGTATGCCCTACAAACCCTTAGCGATGATGTCTCCTCTTTGCGCTACAGAACTAAAGGAAAGCAAGCTGCGCCTTTAATTATTTCTACTAGAGGACACCGTCTAGAAGGCATTTGGCATTCTGGCTCTCCGCTCGGAACATTAATAAATTCTTTCAGAGGGATGCATCTTTGTGTGCCCAGAAATATGACCAAAGCGGCTGGGTTTTACAACACCCTTCTCCAGGGAGATGATCCAGGGATAGTCATTGAATCCTTAAACGGATACCGCATCAAAGAGCCCCTGCCATCTAACCCTGGCGCATATACAGAAGCTTTAGGGCAGCCAGAGGTTTTACGTCTAGGAGATGATCTTACATTAGTCACCTATGGTTCAATGGTACGTATTGCGCAAAAAGCCATTTCAAAGCTAGAAAAAGAAGGCATTTCAGTTGAGTTGATAGACGTGCAAACCCTTTTGCCTTTTGATCTCGATCATATGATTTTAGAATCCATTCAAAAGACCAATAAAGTGTTGTTTTTAGATGAGGATGTGCCGGGCGGAGCCACGGCTTATATGATGCAAGAAGTTTTAGAAAAACAAAGAGCGTATGATTACCTTGATTTAAAACCTGCGACATTGACAGCGCAAGCCCATCGTCCTCCTTTTGGGAGTGATGGTGATTATTTTTCTAAGCCAAATGCAGAGCAAATTTTCGATAAAATTTATGAGATGATGAGCGAATATTCTCCAGAAAAGTATACCTTTTATCTATGAAAAATCAGATAAGTGTTATTTTATTTTTTATTGCCTTTAGCGGATTTTCTCAAGAGTCAGAATCATCATCTGCAATTAATAGAGGGGTAGATTGCTTAAAGAAAAATGATCTGATGTGTGCCAAAGATAATTTACAATTGGCCTATGATAAAGGCGCGCATTCACATCCGCTTTTGCATAACTTGGGGTCTATTTACTATCGTGTTGGAGAATTTGACAAGGCTTTAACGCTTTTTGATAGAGCCGTGCATGAGTACGCAGGCGAAGCACAGTCTTATAATGATAGGGGTCAGGTGTATTTGATTGACTCTAAATACCAACTCGCCATGCAAGATTTTAATAAAGCCATACAGATAGACCCTTCCTGGGAAAAACCATATGCCAATTTAGGGTTATTGTACAAACGTCAGAAAAATTATGCGGCAGCAGAACAGTTTTTAAAAAAAGCCATTGAGCTTGATCAAAACGATTTAAAAGCGATATTAAATCTTTCTTCTGCTATGGTCGAACAAAATAAAAATAAAGACGCTATTTTGGTTTTAGATCAGGCTATTAAGCATCATCCAAAGGTAGTTGATTTGTATCTGTTTCGCTCTTCTATACAGGCCTCTGTACAAGATTTTAAAAAAGCCTGTGAGGATTTGCAAAAAGCAAAAGATCTTGGTGGTGAAATCAGCCAAACAGATTTCTTAAACATATGCGCAGAATAATTGGTGTTTTATTTTTTGGGGGATGTTTGTTTCTTGGGCTTAAATCTCAAGAGAAATATCAACTCAATTTTATTTTTGGCCCCTCTTATGAATCTATTTCTCCAAGAAACGGGGGGATTGTAAATCCGTTTACTTATAAGTATTCTTATAATTTTGGGGGAGAGATAAAATATTTTTTATCGCCAAAGATGAGTTCAAATATTGGACTTCAGTATAATAACAAGGGCTTTAGATCATTTATTGAGTACCCTGTTTTTGACGATACGCTTTCTAGTACTGTGCTTATCTCAGCACAGTATTTAACGTTAAACTTTGATCTAGGCGCTAATTTTTCGCCTGCTTTTAGAACAGAGTATTTTTTTAATGCCGGAGTAAGTTATGGCCTTCTGGTTGGACAATCCTTCAAAGGAAAACGTGTGCCAGAAACTCTAGGGAGACCAGACAATGGGCTTTACGAAGGCCTGAGCAATGGACGATCTAATATTGAATGGTTTGATAAGAATTATTTTGCAGCTCAACTTTCAGTAGGCATTTCAAGATATATCAAATCAAGGCTAGTATTTACCTTTCAGCCCACATTTTCCTATCAAATAGACCATTTGATTAATCCTGATGGGCCTGTGATTCCAATTGCGATTACCTCTTCTGGGCAGCCTGTTGAGTACTCGCCAAAACTACATTCTTTTTTATTGTTGTTTAAATTGGGGTATTACTTTAGCGATCAAATAGAGAATGACAAAAAATCACTCTAATCAAAGCTATCTTATAGAAGGCTTAGAGCATCTGGCCATCTCGGCAAAACAAATCTACAAACGGTACTGTAAACCCGGAAATATATTGTTGTTTAGAGGCGAATTAGGCGCTGGTAAAACAACACTTATCAGTGCGCTTTTAAGCTGTGAGGGATTTAATCAGGTGTCAAGCCCTACTTATGCAATCGTAAATAGCTACGATACGGGTAAACATACATGGCATCATTTTGATTTTTATAGAATTGGCCATATGCAAGAGGCTTTAGATCTAGGATTTGATGAATATATAGATCAGCAAGCCATTGTGCTTATTGAATGGCCAAGCAAGATAGAAGCGCTGTTGCCTTCTAATTGTATAAATGTCTCGCTCTTAATACAAGAAAATGGCTCAAGGCTCATCAATATTTCTAATGCTTCTTGCTAGTCGAGAAGAAGAACTTTCCCAATTAAAATACTTTTGAACATGTGCTCTTCCTTTTTTGCCTAATAAGGATTGCTGGCCTTGGTCATTTAAAAGCGCTAGAACGGCATCTGCAAAATCTTCCGCTTTTTCGGCGATTAAAATTTCTTGATGTTCTTTGGCTTTAAGCGCACCATTGCAAAGCGGTGTGGTAATACATGGCATTTGCATGGCCATTGCCTCTAAGAGTTTGTTTTGAAGTCCAGAACCAAGCCTAAGAGGGGCAATAAATATACGCGATTGTTTGTAAGCGTCTCGAATATCATCCATCCACCCAGAGATAAACACATTTTTTTGCTCTAATGCACGGACCTCTCTCGATGGTTTTGCGCCTGCAATTAGAATGCGTAAATCAGGCACTTTCTTTTGCAGAAGGGGTAAGATTTTTCTGACTAGAAATTGGGCCGCATCAATATTAGGACGATACGACATATTGCCTGTAAATAAAAGTTCGTAGGGCTTGTGACTTGTCTTGTCTTGAGTGTTGTAAAAATCAGTATCAATGCCATTTTCTATCACTTGGATAGGTTTTTTAGTAAGGATACTTGCCCGATCTTGTGATGAAATAATGACAACATGCTGAAAATGTGCTGTGATTTTCTGTTCATATTCTTGCAATCGTTTTGCTTCAGAAGCATACAGTTTTTTTAATGGCCAAAATAGAGATGTATCTGCTCGTCTTTTCATGCCTTCAGACAAGGCATCCATTAAATCAACTGTTTTTGGTATAAAGGTATATTTTTCAAGGTATTTCGTGCTACGTATCAACTGGCAATACACCCGATTTGGGATATGTTTGGCAATGATGTGGTCTATTCTTTTTTGCGCTTTTTTTTGATAAAAGTAAGAGACTTGTAAAGGGTCTTTTAAGAAGATGCCCTTGCATAGATTCCAATAGGTGTAGAATTTATTGAGTTTAATAAAGTAAATGGCAGAACAGAAAGGGGAGAGCTTTTCTTTGGCTATGGGATCATTTTTAATGTCACTCAAACAACACAAAATAATTTCAAAATGCTTACTGAGTTCTTTTATCTGATGAAATGCTCTTAATTTATCCCCTTTTTCTAGGGGATATGGAATACGTGTGAGAAGAATGAGTAATCGTAATTTCACAAAGGCTTACAGATAAAAGATGACAATCTGAATTAGGCCTATCAAAAAGCCAATAATGGCGCCTAACACTTCAATAAACCTAAATTCTTTTTTTAAAATGTCCATCAGGATCATTTCTAATTTATCGGTAGAAAATCCTGAGACTTTATTTCGGACAATTTCTTGGATATCAACGGTTTGCTCTAATTTTTCAGATAATTTAGAGACCACAGACGGGAAGTATCCCATAAATTCATTTAAAAACTCGTTTTTAATGGTTTCTTTTATCCCCCCAGATAAAAAAGAGCCAATAATCGGAAATTTTTGCGCCAACTTATGCTCAAAATAGTCGTCTAGTTTTTCTGAGATTTCATCTTTAATAGTTTGCATGGAAGACGGGCTAGAAATAGCAGAAGAGATATCGTTAAATGAAATAAGCTCAGAAGCCACAAGATGACCAATTTTCTCGGCCAATTGAGCCTGTCTTTTCGGAAAAATACCTTGGATGGTAAACACCAAAAGATTAATCTTTTTTTTGGGATGAAAAAGCATTTTTACAGCGATAAAATTGGTAAGCCAACCAATTAAAGCTGAAATAAACGGAACAAGTATAAGTTTTATAGGCATACTGCAAATATATAACTTTGTAAGGTGAAGATTATTTGTATTGGACGTAATTACAAGGCACATGCTCAAGAATTGGGTAATGCAGTGCCCCATAAGCCTTTGTTTTTTTTAAAACCAGATACGGCTATTCCTCAAAAAAACATGCCTTTTTTTATACCTGATCACTTAGGGGAGATTCATTATGAGCTCGAAGTGGTGCTTAAGATTTGTCGGTTAGGCAAGC
>JAHDCS010000074.1 GCA_020629755.1 Flavobacteriales bacterium
CTAGAGGTGGGCAGGTAGCTTCATTCTTGGCTTGAATTTTCGTTCTTTTCTTCAAAGAAAAGGACAAAAAATAAGGATAGAAGAAAATAACTTTAAAAAAATCTAAAGGTAATTCCATTTAATTTGAATTTTGATTTACGTTAAATAGTTGTTTATCTTGCAAAGAAAAAATGTCTTTAGAAGCCTCAGAACTTACTTTAAACCCTGATTTTAGTGTATATCATCTTGCCTTGCGTGCAGAGCATATTGCCGATAAAGTTATTGTTGTTGGCGACCAAAATAGGGTAGCGCTCGTTTCAGCGTTTTTTGATACGATTGAGTGCAAAATTGAAAAAAGAGAATTTGTTACCCATACCGGTACATATAAAGGCAAGCGCATTACAGTTTTATCTACGGGTATTGGCACTGATAATATTGATATTGTCCTGAATGAATTAGATGCCGCAGTAAACATTGATCCGAGAAATAAACAACTTGTTGATAAGCTTAGAACTTTACAAATCATACGCATTGGCACCTGCGGAGCACTGCATAGTCATACGCCCGTCCATTCTCATATAGCTTCTTTGCACGCCATTGGCCTTGATGGTGTGTTAAACTATTATCAGTACACACATAATGATCAGCAGAATCAAATATTAAAGGCGTATTTGTCTATTATGGGGGATTATAAAAAAATGAATTCTCCTTATGTGAGCAGTTGTGATTTAGAACTACTCCATACCGTGGCCTTTGATATGCACAAGGGCATCACTGCTACGGCTAATGGGTTTTATGGACCTCAAGGTAGAGTACTTCGATTGCCAATTCAAAAAGAAAATTTTAATGATGCACTCACAGATTTTTCTTTAGACGATCTAAGGATTTTAAATTATGAAATGGAGACCTCTACGCTTTTTGGCTTATCTCATTTACTTAATCATAGAGCGCTAACGGTTTGTTTGGTGGTGGCCAATAGAGCATTAAAAACATTCAGTGAAAATTATAAGCCTCATATGATAGGCTTAATTGAAAAAGTGCTAGATAGGTTTTAAGAAACTTAAACAGTTTCTTAAAAGTTCACGTTAAGCTGTTTATATCTTTATGGCATATAAACTACTAAAGACTAAAGTTTTTGTACTTTTTCTTTATGCAACTGAATGATGGAGATGTATCGGCATTAATTCGTTTATTAGAAGACCCAGATCAAAAGATTTACAATGCCATAAAGCCACAAATTTTAGAATATGGCCAACAAATTATCCCTTTTTTAGAATCTGCATGGGAAGATCTCTCATTGGGACCTCTCTTTCAAGAGCGAATCGAAGAGATTATTGAAGAGATTCAATTTTCTAACGTTCAATCAAGGTTAATACATTGGTTTACACAAAAAGAGGCCAAGCTTTTAGAGGGTTTGTTTATTGTAAGCGCTTACCAATATCCTGATTTAGACCAAAATAAGTACCTGTTTTTAATTGAAAAACTAGCCAAAGAAGTTTGGTTAGAACTCTCGGAGGATCTCACTATTTTTGAAAAAATTCAAGTGCTGAACCAAATAGTTTTTGAATTTAATAACTTTCGAGGCAATACCACTAATTTTCATTCGCCTCAAAACTCTTTTATTAATGATGTTTTAGACACAAAAAAAGGCAATCCGGTGCTCTTAAGTTGTCTTTATATGATTATCGGCAAACGGTTGGGGATTACCTTTTCTGGTGTTAATTTACCAAAACATTTTATTCTTAAATACAGTCATCAAGCCTTAGAAGAAGATATATATATCAATGTATTTAATAAAGGGGCACTTATCTCAAAACGAGATGTATTGTATTTTTTAAAACAACTTAAAATAGACAACAATCACCAGTACTTTAGCGCTTGTAGTAACAAAGACATTGTTTTACGTATTTTAAACAATTTAACATACTCATACACTAAACTTGGACACACTAACAAGGTAAATCAATTAGAAAGTATCATAAAACAGGTGTCTGAATTTATATAGAGGACTCTTCTTTTTCTTTTAGGCAATTATTAACATTATTTGATTTTTAGATCCTTAAACCAAGGTCAAATAACCGTATATTAGTAATTGTTATGATGCGCATTGACATATTATCTGTGGTTCCCTCATTACTTGAGAGTCCATTTAATGATTCCATTCTTTTAAGAGCACAAAAAAAAGGTCTAGTAGATTTTCATGTGCATAATATTAGAGATTATTCTGAGTTAAACCAAAAAAGTGTTGACGATTATCAGTATGGTGGTGGTGCCGGAATGGTTTTAAGACCTGAACCAATTGCTAAAGCGATTGATCAGTTAAGCTCAAAAAGAAAATATGATGCCATTATTTATACCACACCAGATGGAGAGTTATTTAACCAGTCTATGGCAAACTCATTTTCTTTGCTAAAAAATATTATACTTCTATGTGGCCACTACAAAGGAGTAGATCAGCGCATTAGAGAGTTGTACATCACCCATGAAATTTCAATAGGTAACTATGTATTATCAGGAGGAGAATTGCCCGCAGCCATTATCTCTGATGCGATTATTCGACTTATTCCCGGAGTACTCAATGATGCCTCTTCTGCTCTAAGCGATTCTTTTCAGGATAATTTGTTAGCCCCTCCTGTCTATACGAGACCTCAAGTATTTAAAGGCTTAAAGGTACCTGAGGTATTGTTAAGCGGACACCAAAAAAATATTTCTGATTGGCGTTTGCAAAAAGCAGAACAACAAACTAAAAAAAGAAGGCCAGATCTTTTAAAATAATGTTTTTCAGGTATTTAAATAAATTAATTCACTCTGTTACTTTAATTAACGTTATTGGGGTATATTGCGTGTGTTTTATTTGGGGGGATGCCTGTTATGCTCAAGATCAAATCATCATAAAAGGACGTGTTTATGCCGACAATCAGGATGATTTTTTAAGAGTGATGGTCATTAATAAACGTTTAAACAATGGCATAATAGGAAATCCGGATGGAGCCTTTAACATTGAGTGCCGTAGATCAGATACTATTTTGGTGTCTGTGATTGGTTATAGCTTAGTAAGGTTATGTTTTGCAGATAGTGTAAACAATACTACATTTTATCCGAGATTAAAACTAAATAAACTCCAAGAAAATTTAGCACCCTATGAGATTTTTTCTAAACGATCGCTGAAAAAGATTTATCAAGATGTATCTCAGTTGGGGTATTCTGAAAAAGAATATAGAACATCTGGTATAGATGCCTTAAAAAGCCCCCTTACCTTTTTATATCAGATGTACAGTAAACGCGAAAGGGCAAAACGCTTATCTTATGCTTTAGAAAACGAACAAAAACGAAGAGACCTATTAAAAGAATTGCTGGTTCACTACGTAGATCATGACTTAATAGATTTAAATATAAAAGAGTTTGATAGTTTTATTGATTACTGTCAATTTTCAGACGAGCTAATTCAGAAACTCACACAGTATGAATTTATTCAACTGACCAAGCATAAATTTTTTGAATTTAAAAAATACGGGTACTAGCCTTAGAGCGGTTTTTGATGAGCCCTATATCTACAAATAATTAAAAACAGATAAAAGAAAGGTAAGTACGGGATTTTAAATCTAACCAATGAACCAAAATTTGAGGTTGATATAGTAATAGCAAATGCTAAAATAATCGAAAAAAGAGCACAAAAAATCACGAAAGGATCATTGAGCGCTACTCGTATTACACTAAGCCGATAATAGATAAGTAGAAAAAGACTAAAGCCTAATAGAAATAAATTTTCTAAAGCAGAGAACAACATAAATACATTTTTGACTTCTGTGATTAAAGGCCTGTATAATCCAGAAAACAAAGCAATCGGAAATTTAGAGATAACACCAGATATGGTAGGATCATAGTCTCCTATAGAAAAAGAATTTCCACCATAATAGTCTTGTTTTAAATCTATATATGAAATATGTGCTTTTTCTAAAATAGAATCAATAGAAGAATAAACCCCTAAAAACTGACTTGAGATATTCCAGGTCACTACCACAAGTAATAGGGCAAAAAAGAGAATAAGAGGGGTTATAAGCCGACGCAGCCATTTTATTTTGATAGATCTTATCTTAGACCAAAAAAACCAAATTGTTATGGAAGGCGCTAATCCAATGAATAAATAAGGCTTAATATTTATGATGCCATACAGGCAAATCAAAAAAGCTAACACATAGCGTAGTTTATATTTTTTTAATTCTATCCAACTAAAGGCGCAATAAATACTGGTGATAATAAAACACAATGTAAACGTTTCTTTTAAAATCCCTGATCCCCAAAAAGTAACTGACGGAATAAATAAAAAAAACTTTAATCCCCATATATTACCATAATATTGTTTGAGTAATAAGTATAATTTCCAGTTCGGATAAAAAGACAGAAGACTTAGAATTAATGTAGAGTTATAGTAGCTTTTTCCACTTAAAAAGTTGATAGGAGCCATAAGCTTTATCACAAAGTTCACATAGACATCCTTATAGAAATGAAAGTTTGGGTATCCCGTTAAGCTATTGAAGTAGCTATAACTTTCAGCACTAGGTACAGCATTAATCACCTTTAAAAAATGAGATATATTATGAAAAAAAAGATTAATATAGGCATGTGTGTTTTCCCAGTAAACAAAGGTGTCTCCTCCTTTGTAGTAAAAGGTATAAATACTTGCGAAAAAAAAACCAGAAAACACTTTGTAAAAGAGTGCTGAAAAAAAAAGAATCCGATTTTTTTTTTGAAAAAAAACTAAAAACAGGATGCTTATTAGAAAATAAGCTATCGATAATACAATATCTGAAGTGTCAAATCGAGTATAGATGGTTTAAAATGTCTTATTTTGTTGTTCTACAAAAGTAATCATACTTATTGAAAAAAACAGACACATATTTTAAGGTTATCCTCCCTATAAACATTGATCCGTTAACCTATAAGGCTTCTATAGAAGATAATTCTGTCAATTTAATCGGTAAATATGTTCTGGTGTCCTTGAAAAATAAAAAAAAATATGTTGGCCTTATCATAGAGCTAAATCAGTCTAATGATATTGATCACTCCAAGGTTAGAGCGATAGATGCGTTTGTCGATAAGGGATTAACAGTTCGACATGAACAAATTCTTTTTTGGAAGTGGTTGTCTAGCTATTATATGTCAACGCTAGGACAGTTAATTAAATGGATATTGCCTATTTTTTCAACCATCTCAACAAAAACGATTTATGCACTGAATAAAAGCAATACAGCTAATCAAAACAGCTCATTTTTAGAACAAATAACGCCTATTTTAGTTAAAGAGCATGTCACTCTAAAATCTTTAGCTAAAAGACTAAAGTTAAAAGAGTCATTTGTTAAAAATCAGGTTAAAAGAGAATTAAAAAAAGGCACAATACTGAGCGAAGATATTTTTATTAATAGGCATTCAGAAAAATTAATCAATGGGCTTACACTTTCAAAAGAGTTTAATGAAAATGCAAAAACGAAAAAACAAAATGACTTATTAGAGTTTATAAAGCAAAACAAAGATCATACAGGCTTTATATCAAACAGAAAAATAATAGCGCATCAGTATTCTCAAACGCTTATACATGCATTAATAAAGCAAAAAATAGTCAAGAAAGAAACCCGGACTGACTTTAGAGTTTCTGTGAGTGAGAAATCACATGATTCGTTAAACGATTTAACAGATCAGCAAACTGAATGTCTGGAGCAGATCACAAATACTTGGAGTCAATCAAATTTGCCAGTATTTCTTCATGGGGTAACAGGTTCAGGTAAAACTGAGGTATATCTTCATTTGATGGATAGGTTTTTAAAGGAAAATACCCAAAATCAGATTTTGTTTCTTGTACCTGAAATTGCGTTGAGTACTCAGATGGTTAAACGGGTGGGGGGATATTTTTCAGGTGTTGCTGTGTTCCATTCTAAACTTAGTATACAACAGCGCATTGATTTTTATAGGCGTATGCAAATTAAGAATGATATTCGTATTGTTCTAGGGACACGCTCTGCGTTGTTTTTGCCCTACAATAAATTAGGTTTAATTATTGTAGATGAGTCGCATGATCTATCTTACAAACACAGAGGCAATGGATTAAAGTATCATGCTAGAGATGCTGCAATTATGCTTTCTAAATTTCACAAGGCTTCTATTTTAATGGGCTCAGCAACCCCTTCATTACAAAGCGTATTTAATCATAATAAGAATAAATACCATTGGGTCACTTTAAAACAAAAATTCAACAAAACGCCACATCCAAAAGTTGAGCTTATTGATTTAAAACAGACAATCAAGAAAAAACAAATGGCCAGCACATTGCTTTCCAATGATTTATATCAGGCTATTAAACACACATTAGCGGCTCAAAAAAAAGTCATTCTTTTTCAAAACAGAAGAGGTTTTTCTACTTCTGTTCATTGTCATATATGTGACTATGTGTTTTCATGCATACACTGCGATGTGCGCTTGACGTATCATAAAGATAAAGAACAGTTGGTTTGTCATTATTGTAATTACGCGATATCAAATCCAAAGAAATGTAAAAAATGTAATCAGAACGACTTAATGCTCGTAGGCTTAGGAACCCAAAAAATTGAAAATGAGATAACTGAAAAATTTTTAAATGCAGTTTGTGAACGGTTAGATTTAGATGCTACAAATACAAAAACATCACATCAAAAAATTTTAAATGATTTTTCAGACAATAAGATCCAAATTTTAGTGGGCACACAAATGGTGACTAAAGGCTTAGATTTTAAAAATGTTGGATTAATAGGGGTTGTCCAGACAGATCACCTACTAAGTTTCCCTTCGTTTAGCACTAATGAAAGGGCATTTCAATTACTTGTGCAAGTAGCGGGTAGAGCGGCTAGAAAAAAAGGCGAAACAGCTAGAGTTATTTTTCAAAGCTATCAAAGCGATCATCCAGTTTTAAAATGGGTCAAAAATAATGATTACATAACTATGACTCATCAAGAGCTTGAAGAAAGAAAAATATACGAGTTCCCGCCCTATACTAAGCTTATTGAAATCACACTTTCACATCCAAAAGAGCAAGATTTAGAATTAGCCGCTCAAACTTTACAAGAATCTCTTTTGGTAAAATTGTCTCCTAAGCAAATTTTAGGCCCAAGTTATAAGAGAATTGCAAAAATTAAAAACATCTATTATATGCACCTTATTTTAAAAATTTCTAGAAAAAACTATATCTCAGATAAAGAATATCTTAGACAAATGGTAACCAGTTTTATAAAAAACTACAAAACTAAAGTGAAGTTAACCATTGATGTAGATCCAATTTTTTGATTATAACAATAGTTAAAAAGTCTTGTCCTGAAATAGGTATACACTCAAAGAGTAAAAAATGAGTGAAAAAAAGGGCAAAAAAGTAGCCCAAAAAATACGACATGAAAGTGGTCAAATAATTATAAAAAAGCCACATGAATATTACACAGAAGAAGATCTCGATCTGCCATCGGCTTTTGTATAGTTCAGAGATGGTGTTAGAGC
>JAHDCS010000075.1 GCA_020629755.1 Flavobacteriales bacterium
GATCACACAAAAAATTATTAAAACCTTTACAGGCGGATTAAATTTACTTAGAGATAAAATATATGTGCCGGTATTACACTATGCACAAAGGTTTCCTTTAGTGATTATTATAGCCTGTCTTTGTTTTTTTGCCATTACCATTGCCGGTATGGTTGGGGGGCAAATAAAAATGACAGTGTTTCCTAATATTGAAGGCGATTATATTTTTGTAGACCTTAAAATGCCATCATCGACAGCATTATCTCAAACAGAGGCCACAGCAGAGTACATAGAATCAAAAATTATTCAAATTGAAGATAGCCTGAATCAGATTTATGATCAGAATAACATTTTTCAAGGTATTTCAAAGCGTTTTGGCCCTGGATCAAATATTGCAAGGATAGACGTTATACTTCTGAGCGCTGAAAAGCGTGTGCATTCTAGTGCTGAAATTGTTGAGATGATAAGAAAACAAGTAGGCGAGATTTCTCAGGCACAGCAGTTGAGCTTTGGCACTTCAACCCCTTTTGGTAAGCCGATTTCTGTAGGCTTGTATGCTCAAGATAATGCTGATTTAAGTGCGGCCACAGATAGTTTAATCCTAAAGATGAAAGCACTGGGTAAACTCAAGAATATTGAGACCAGCAACGAAAAAGGCATCAAAGAGCTATCTATTGTATTAAAAGAAAAGGCCCTTGCATTAGGAATGCGCTATGCAGATATCATGCGGGTGATTCGCAATCGTTTTTACGGACGTGAGGTGCAGCGCTTTCAGAGTGGTAAAGATGAGATTAAATTGTGGGTACGCCTTAAAGAAAATCAGCGAAATTCGCCCCAAGATTTAGCCGCGCTTAATATTCCTTTTAAAGGCAGATGGTATGCGCTTTCAGATTTAGTACACATTAAAAGTCAAAAAGGGTTTTTGCAGATCAACCATATTGATTCAAAGCGTTCTGTAAAAGTAACAGCTGATTTGAAACATCCAAAGTCAGATAATACCAACGTGATATCTTCAAAAATCAGAAATGAGATTTTACCTAAAATCTTTGCACAATATCCGGGCGTTAAATTTTCACAAGAAGGACAAGTACGTGAACAACAAAAAACAGGGGTTTCGGCTTCTAAAGTTGGGCCTGTCGTACTGATACTCATGCTGGCTATTATCGTTCTTACTTTTCGTTCTTTTATTCAGATGTTCGCTGTTTTAGCCATGATTCCTTTCGGAATAGTAGGTGTAGGGTGGGGGCATTTTTTACACGATGCGCAAGTATCTATGTTTTCTTGGTTTGGCATGATTGCTTTGATCGGGATAATGGTGAACGACGCCCTAGTGTTTATTACCGCTTTTAACAATAAACTCAAAGAACAGTTGCCTTTTAAAGAAGCTTTACATAAAGCAGCATTATCCAGATTTAGACCTATTATCTTGACCTCTATTACAACTGTAGCTGGCTTGGCTCCTCTTATGTTTGAAAAGAGTTTTCAAGCTCAATTTTTAATTCCGATGGCCATTGCCATTGCCTATGGTCTGTTGGCAGCTACTTTTTTAACGTTAGTATTTTTGCCTGCTGTGTTAACTGTATTTTCACACGTTCGCTTTTTTTCACACTGGTTATTGACCGGTAAAATTCAGGACAGAACATCTCTTGAACCCGCAGTAAAAGAACTTGAAAAGACATGATAAAAATGGTCCGAAAAATACTTTTGTTTTTTCTTTTGGGTGGATGTGTACTCTGTATCGAAGCCCAATCCCCCCTAAAAATAAATTTAAGTCAAGCGATTGAACGTGCACTAGATAAGAATTTAAATATTAAAATATCTAACCGTAACCTTGAGATCTCTGAGCATCAACTCCATCACGCGATGGCGGGTTGGTACCCTTCTTTACAACTTAATGGCTCCTGGCGTGCTACGCAAAGCAACACAGATATTCAATTTGTGACTGACCCAGCGCCGCAAGAAGGTTTAGCGTCTGAATCTTTGAATAAAGCTTTACGCTTAGATTTAAATTATATGATTTTTAATGGACTAGGACGCTTTTATCAGAGTCAAAAACTAAAAACCCAACGCGAAAGTAGTGAAGTGATAAGGCGTATAGAGATTGAAAATATTATTATGCGTGTGATTCAGGTATTTTTTAATTTGCAAACGGCCAAAGAGCTTAGTGAATACAATCAATTGGTTTTAGAGAGAACAAGAGATAACTTTTCTAGAGTAGAAATAAAAAATAGGATAGGGGCCGCTAGCGATTTAGATCTTTTAAACGCGCAGCTCTTTGCCAATAATGATTCAAGCCAATGGCTAACTTCAAAGTATGCGTATGAGCGCCTAGAAGATGAATTTAAAAGTTTGTTGCAAATTGACCAAAGTGAACAGATTGACATTTTTTGGTTTGAATCTGCCGATTACACTAAGCTCACTGATGATTCTCTTGAAAATTTAAATGCCTCTAATCCGCAAATTCTATTAGCCTTAAGCGAGCTGGATAGGTATGCCATTGAAAAAAAGGCCGCTTATACAAGATTTGCACCCATGCTGATGGGTAATCTCTCTTATGGCTTTAATTCAAATGAAAGTACCCCTTCGGTTGTGTTGTTCAATGAATCTATCGGACTAACAGCGGGCTTAACTCTTTCATGGGATTTATTTGATGGGCTGAAACGAAAAAAAGCTCTAGAAGTAGCTAAGTTATCTTATGAGAATTCAAGTTATAAACAACAAGAAGCCACTGAAAAAGTGAGGCTCGAATATACACAAAAAGCTAATCTGTACCACCAGACCATTCAGCTTTTAGAGATACAGCAACAAAGTATGATTTTAGTGGAAAAAAGATTAAACAATGCGACTGTTTTATTTGAGAGCGGATCTATAGATGCCTTTAGGCATCGAGAATATCAATTAGAAGCTATCCAAAGTAAGTTTAAAGCCCTTGATCTTGAAAGAAAAGCTGCCTTATACTATTATGATCTTCAAAGACTAAGAGGAACATTACTCATAGAACATTTTTGAGGTACAATTTAAGTTTTAATTTTTGTATTTTTGCCAAAATAAAATTTTGAAAAAATGATTCAAATCAAAGATTTCGAAGAGTATAAAGCCATGTACGCTAAGTCTGTTTCGTCTCCTGGTCAATTTTGGGATGAAGTGGCCTCTTCTTTTTATTGGCAAAAAAAATACGACAATGTTTTAAATTGGGAATTTGATTCGCCTACTGTTAAATGGTTTGAGGGTGCCAAAGTAAACATTACTGAAAATTGCATTGATAGACATTTAGAGAAAAGAGCCGATCAAACGGCGCTTTTATTTGAGCCTAATGAACCATCAGATACAGCGCAGTCTATTACGTATAGTGCGCTTTCAAAACAGGTAAACAAGTTGGCCAATGGACTTAAAAAACTTGGCGCAAAGAAAGGTGATCGCATTTGTTTATATATGCCCATGTCGCCTGAGCTGGCTTATGCGGTATTGGCTTGCGCAAGAATAGGAGCGATTCATTCAGTGGTCTTTGCTGGGTTTTCTTCTAAGTCTTTAGCAGATAGAATCAATGATGCTTCTTGTAAGTTGTTGTTGACGGCAGATGGCTTTTACCGTGGAAAGAAATACATTGACTTAAAAACTATTTCAGATGAAGCTTTAAAGCAAACGCCCAGCATTGAAAACGTTTTGGTTTTAAAACATTCAGGTAAGCCGATTTCTTTTGATGCCCATAGAGATGTTTGGTATCATTCTTTAGTTGAAACACAATCTGACCAGTGTCCTGCCGAACCTATGGATGCTGAAGATGAACTTTTTATTCTTTATACATCTGGGAGTACAGGTAAGCCTAAAGGGGTGGTGCATACCACGGCAGGTTACATGGTGTATGCAGAGTATTCCTTTAGAAATGTATTTCAATACCGCGAAGGTGATATTTATTGGTGCACTGCAGATATTGGATGGATTACGGGGCATTCTTATATTATCTATGGCCCTTTGTTAGCTGGAGCTACTACGCTTATGTTTGAAGGCACGCCTACCTATCCGGATGCGGGTCGTTTTTGGGAGGTGGTAGATAAATACAAGGTAAATATTTTTTACACGGCGCCTACTGCCATTAGAGCCTTACAAGCCAAAGGCTTAGAGTTTGTGCAAAAACACAATTTAAGTTCTTTGCGTGTATTAGGTTCTGTTGGCGAGCCTATAAATGAAGAAGCATGGCAATGGTACCATACACATATTGGAAAAGGCAACTGTGCTTTGGTTGATACCTGGTGGCAAACTGAAACCGGAGGGATTATGATTTCTCCATTGGCCGGTATCACAAAAGAAAAGCCAACCTTTGCAACGTATCCGCTTCCAGGTATTCAGCCAGTACTTGTAGATGCTCAGGGAGAAGAGATAATAGGCAATGATGTCGAGGGTAATTTATGTGTAAAGTTTCCGTGGCCCTCTATGCTCAGAACCACTTGGGGAGATCATAAAAGATGCAAAGAAGTCTATTTTTCAGCCTACAAGGATAAATACTTTACAGGAGATGGATGCAAGAGAGATCAAAATGGGATGTATCGTATTACGGGAAGAGTTGATGATGTGATCAATGTTTCTGGTCATAGAATTGGTACAGCCGAAGTTGAGAATGCGATCAATGCGCACGATAAAGTGGTAGAGTCTGCCGTTGTGGGCTATCCGCATGATATTAAAGGGCAGGGTATTTACGCCTATGTGATTGCAAATGCACAGGTCGAAAATCCAGAAAGCTTTGCTGCTGAAATTAGAGCACATATTACCACTGAAATTGGTGCCCTAGCCAAGCCTGATAAAATTCAAGTGGTTGCGGGTTTGCCTAAAACAAGATCGGGTAAGATTATGCGAAGAATTCTTAGAAAAGTGGCTGAAGGTGTTACTGATAATTTGGGCGATACCAGTACCCTATTAGATCCAACGGTTGTAGAGTCTATTATTGATTCTAGAGCATTAGTAAGTTAAAAAAACAAAAATAATCGTTTTATATCCGTGATTTGCCCTTCATTTTTTATTGATTTGCCTTATGAGTTGTGATAGGCTAGTGATCATCCCCACTTATAATGAAAAAGAAAACATCGAAAAAATGGTACGTACTGTTTTTTCATTGCCTCTTACTTTTCATGTTTTAATCATTGATGATGGTTCACCAGATGGTACTGCAGATATTGTAAAAAGGTTGCAGGAAGAGTTTAAAGACACTCTTCATATGGTAGAACGCGAAGGTAAATTAGGTTTAGGAACAGCGTATATTCGTGGGTTTAATTGGGCCTTAAGAGGAGGTTATAATTTTATTTTTGAGATGGACGCTGATTTCTCTCACAATCCAAAAGACTTAATTCGTTTGCACAAAGCTTGTAGTGAAGAGGGTGCCGATCTAAGTGTGGGGTCTCGATATGTGAAAGGAGGCAGTGTAAAAAATTGGGATTATAAGCGTATTTTACTCTCGTTTTGCGCATCCTGGTATGTACGTCTTATTTTATGGATTGGGGTTAAAGATCCTACGGCAGGTTTTGTGTGTTATAAAAGAGAAGTTTTAGAAAAAATAGCCTTGAAAAAAATCCAATTTATTGGCTATGCCTTTCAAATTGAGATGAAATATACAGCGCTTAGACATGGTTTTAAACTTAAAGAGGTGCCCATCGCTTTTATTGATCGAGAACTTGGGCATTCAAAAATGAGTTCTAAAATTTTTAGAGAAGCGCTTTTAGGGGTTTGGATTATCAAGAATAAAGAGCTTTAGAGCGTCTGTTTTAAGCATTATATACTCCAAAATAGTTTTTGTATCTTTGGCCAGAAAATTTTAAAAATCAAATAATATGAAAAAATGTTATTCTTTCTTTTTCGGTGCCTTAATGGGGCTTTCTACACTGCAATTAGGTGCGCAAACAAGGTACCTTGATGAGGTTTTCTCTGATGTGACCGTTAGTCAAAACGTTTTGTACGGACAGAATGTGACAGTGCTTCCAGCATTACAAGGTCAACCTCCTGTTATGCAACCATTAATTGCTGATATTTATGAGCCAACTGGTGATACTTTAAGTGAAAGACCAATGTTCTTGTATCTTCACACTGGTAATTTTTTACCACGTTTAGTTAATCAAACCCTTGTAGGCTCTCACAGAGACAGCTCGGCAGTCGAGATATGTACGCGCTTAGCTAAAAGAGGGTATGTTGTCGCTTCTATAGACTATAGAGTAGGCTGGAATCCTTTGGCTAGCACTCAAACTGAGAGAACTAAGCTTTTATTGCAAGCGGTATATAGAGCGCTTCAAGATGGTAGAACAGCAGTCCGTTTTTTCAGAGCAGATGCAGATGGCCCTAATATGTATAAAATAAATCCTTCTAAAATTGGGGTTATAGGAGAAGGCTCTGGCGGTTATGTGGCTTATGCTATGGCTTCAGTGAGTCATCTAGAAGAAATTCAACTAGATAAATTTATTGATTTTACAAATCCTCAAATGCCAATCCCGTTTGTAAACACTGCGGTAATGGGTGATATTGAAGGTCTTGGTGCAGGAATACCAATTGACACTAATGGCTTAATGTCTAATAATCCAAATCATCCTGGATATAGCTCTCACATATCTTTTTGTGTTAATATGGGGGGTGCTATGGGAGATTCTTCTTGGTTAGATCCAGGAGATGCGCCAATGGTAGCTTTCCATTGCCCAAATGACCCTTTTGCACCTTATACTACAGGTACTGTTGTTGTGCCTACTACCGGAGGTAATGTAGTTGAAGTAAGTGGAAGTTATCCTGTAATTGCTAAAGCAAATGCTATTGGCAATCAACCATCAGCATGGGATTCTTTTACAGATGTGTATACAATGGCTGCAAATTCAAATAATGATGGTCATGAAGGGTTGTATCCATTTGTTACACCTACTCCTCAGGCTCAACCTTGGCAATGGTGGGATTCTTCTGAAAATCCGCAACTAGATAGTACAGGCCAGTTAACAAATCCAGGCATGTCAGCTCAAAAAGGAAAATTATATATTGACACAATAATGGGATATATGTTGCCAAGAGCTTTAGATGCCCTTGTAAATACAGACTTTGTGCCAGTTCCTCTTTCTGTTAAAAATAACCAAGGAATAACAACAAAAGTCTTTCCAAATCCAACATCTGATAACTTTACTGTTAGTGCCTCAGAAATGATTCAATCCGTTAAGTTATTTGACCACAAAGGGTCTTTAATTTTATCAAAAAATGGTCTGGCTACAGATCAATATGAATTGTCAAGAGGAGTTCTTCCAATGGGTGTATATTATTTAAATGTGCAAACAAAAGCTGGAATAACGACTCATAAAGTAATTTTACAGTAAATTCTAGTCATAGAGACGACGTTACTAAAATAATTGGAGTTACCCCGTTTTTTCAGAGCTCTTTATTTACGGTTTTTTTCAGGCAT
>JAHDCS010000018.1 GCA_020629755.1 Flavobacteriales bacterium
GCAGGCCAGCGCACTTTTGAGCGCACAATGAAAATTTTCTTTTTCACTTGTGAAATCTCTAAAATTCAATGATAATAAGGTTTATGAAAGATTCGCTAATGAAAAACGGGGTAACTTCAAAATGAGAGGCTATTGACAAAAGTCTCTTTTTTCACCAAATTTGAAGACATGCTAAAATACTTATCCTCTTTAATTGGTGTTCTCAGCACAGCTCTAATCTTAACAAACGCTTCTTCTTGTAATGATGATGGTTGTCTTGATTGCGATCAGTATGACACATATGAGTATGCTCAAGAAGTGGTGGATGATGTAAACCGGGTGTATAAACACATCTTTGACACCCAATCTAATGGTGGTTACTCTAATGCTGCCATTCAATACTTTGCCTATACTACCTCTACGGGTTGTGGTTCAAATAAATCAGGTCCACTCTATTGCCCCTCAGATAATACTGTATATCTAGATTTAGCATTTTTAGATGGCTTCGAGCAAAAGGTAAATGCCTCAGGACGGCTATCGACTGCTTACATTATTGCACATGAGATCGCACATCACATTCAAGATAATCTCGGTATAGTACAATCTGTTTTCTTAGAACAAGACCATCTCTCAATAACACAGTATAATGCAATGAAGAAAAATCTTGAACTACAAGCTGATTTTTTAGCAGGGGTTTATATACACCACAGTTATCTGTTAGGGGGTATGGTTGACAATCTAGATGATTTAGAATCTGCCAAGCTAGCCGTTAAAATGACGGGCGAAGATTATCTTTTTCCTAGAATGCCTTCTTCACAGCACACTCATGGGTCAATGCAAGAACGTGTGGCGTGGTTTTTAAAAGGTGTTGAGACTGGAGATTTAGATCAAGGCAATACTTTTTTAGAGGTATATTAACCCACTAACTTTATCACACAGAATAGCTGTGTGTATGTACATTAAGCATTTTTTTAAGGCCTTCTTTTACAAACACACTTGGCTTATAATCTAAAGCTTCTTGTATTTTTGAGATATCTGCATATGACTCTTTGATATCTCCTTCTCGTTCTGGGCCATATTTTGGAATCACAGATAGAATAGAAGGATCTTTTTCAGCTAAAATTTTCTGAATGTATTTAGTCAGTGCATTTAAGGTTATTTTTTCACCACAAGCTACATTATAAACGCGTGAAAACACTTCAGACTTATTTGTATCTAAAGCCAAAATATTAGCTTGTACGACATTGTCTACGTATGTAAAATCTCGAAGTTGATTCCCATCACCATTTATTTTGGGTTCTTTATGTTGCGTAAATAATGAAATAAACTTTGGAATTACGGCGGCATAGGCGCCATTGGGGCTTTGTTTAGGGCCAAATACATTAAAATATCTAAGGCCAATTAGCTCCATGTTGTATAAATCAGCAAACACTTCTGCATACCATTCATTGGTTTTTTTACTCACAGCATAAGGAGATAGTGGCCTTCCTGTTTTATTTTCTACTTTAGGTAAAGCAGTATGGTCTCCATATACTGAAGAACTAGACGCATACACAAAGCGCTTTACATCGCTCTCTTTGGCTGCCCATAATAAATTCAAAAAACCCGTGGCATTATTATGATGTGTAGCCAACGGATTTTTAACAGATCTGGGCACAGATCCAAGCGCTGCTTGATGGCAAATAGCATCAATGGTGCGGCACACTTTAAAACAGGTCTCACTATTAGTGATGTCGCCATTAATAAATGTAAATGCCTTGTTAGACATTAAGTGTGAAATATTTTGCTCAAACCCAGTAGATAGATTGTCTAAACACAAAACCTGATCACCTCTTTTTAAAAGTGCTTCACAAATATGCGATCCAATAAACCCTGCTCCGCCCGTTACTAATACCCGCATCTGATTTTACTTTACAATAGATTTGTGTTCGAGACAAAACTACGTAATTTCATGCAATGAAACTCAGAACATCCATCAAAGCTTACAAATCAAAGAAACTAGAGATTCAACCTAGTGATCCACTCATTTTCTTAGGCTCTTGTTTTGCTGAAAATATCGGAAATAGATGCCTATCCTCCCAATTAAAAACCTTCATTAACCCATTAGGCATTTCATATAATCCTATAAGTTTATTCTCTTGCATTACAAATACCTTAAACAACACTAACATCAACTCATTACACTTTGTGACGCAAGAGACTGCACATGCTGCCTTTCACTATGATTATCACTCTACACTAAAAGGAAACTCAAAAGAAGATTTAGAAAAGCGTATCACATCCTCCCAAAAAATAATGCAAAACGCTCTAAGAAAGGCGCGCGTGCTCTTTATTAGCCTGGGGTCTTGTTTTGCTTATCGATATAAAAAAACAGGGCAAATCATTGCCAATTGCCACAAACAACCCTCAGATGTGTTTGAGAAACATGGCCTTAGTATTCATGAAATATCAGAGGCTTTTGAGTGTTGTAAAAAAGTTTTAACTGCTCATAATCCAGAACTTGACATTGTATTTACCGTGAGTCCGGTGCGGCACACTAAAGAGGGGATTGTTCAGAACACATTGAGTAAAGCGCGATTGATCGAATTTGCACACGCCCAAACTCAAAAAGAATCTAACATACATTATTTTGAGAGTTATGAACTAATGATTGATGATTTACGCGATTACCGCTTTTACAAAGACGATTTAATCCACCCGTCTGCTATGGCCATCGATTATATTTGGTCGCATTTTATGACGCGTTATTTCGACAAAAGCACACAAGAATATGTCAATGAAGCTGAAAAAATATCTACTTTTCTCACACACAAAATATTAAGTCAAAACCAAAAAGAAATAGAAGCTTTTGAACAAAAAAAGAAACAATTAATTAGCGATTTTGAGAAAAAGCACAAGATAACCTGGAGGCTTCAATAAAAGCGTAACGAAAAGAGGGCTTAAAAAAAGATTACATCACTACGTCCCAAACGTCTTCCGACGCCCCAATCCAATCTTTAAACTGTTCTTTCCCTCCTCTGGCCTCCCAATCAGAATCAATGGTAAGTTTAGAGCTAATCCCGCCACGCGGATTACACACCATGACAATACGCAAACGCTCTGGGTTGTAGGTCTCCATAAGATGATCGTAAAAGATATTGATTAAGCGCTCGTAAGACACAATAATATCTCTTAAATGATAGGCGTATTGCTTAAGGCTCTTAAGCTCAATGACCTTGCCTTTTGGATAAAACGTAAGGTAAATCGTGGCAAAATCTGGCTGATTATGCACCCCTAAAAAGGTAAACTCCGGAATTTTAATTTTAATCTCATAGGCACCTTTAGAAGGGTTTGGAATCGCTTTAAGAATCCCCTTGTCTATGGCACTATAAAGCTTTTTCTTTTCGGTCATGGTTTCCATACTATTCAAAGCTACATAAAATCAAAGGCCTTACCAATCTGGGCAGTCGCATTTTTTTTTCTTTTTTGGGGGGGATGAATATCCGTTTTTTTTCTGTGTTTTACATGACGCTAAGAGGCCTAAACACAAAACTACTGTTAATATTCTCTTAAAAGCCCTAGAGTTTATCATCTGTGTAAATAAAAATAGTATTTTTAACCCGGATTATGCATTAGAACTTCATATATGAGCGTTTCTAGTGCAAAGCATTAGGGGTTTTAGAATTTTTAGCGTAGCATCGCTACGGTTAAAATTAAAAAAGCAGTGAACCACTCTAATGCAAAGCAATAGAAAGCGTAATAGATTTTCTAATGCATAATCCGGGTTTAAATGAGCCGCCTGATATTGATACATACAATATAACGTCGTTTGAAAACACTTTATGACATAGGGAAGTATTTTTTATTGCTCTTACGGGTATTCCGATGGCCCGATAAGTTTTCTGTATTTTGGCAACGGCTGATGCGAGAGATGTATGTGATGGGTTTGGGTTCTTTGCCTTTGGTCTCTGTAATTTCTTTTTTTGTAGGCGCGGTTATTGTGATTCAAACGGCTACTAATATTGACAGTGCTTTTATTCCAAAGTATTTGATTGGGTTTACCGCTAAGCAATCTATGGTATTAGAATTTTCTACTACGGTAATAGGCCTTATTTTAGTTGGCAAGGTAGGCAGTGCTATCGCTACTGAAATTGGTACGATGCGGATCACCGAACAAATTGATGCCTTAGAAATAATGGGGGTAAATTCCGCAAGCTTTTTAATCCTCCCAAAGGTGCTCGCCCTAGTGATTATGAATCCAATACTTATGATTTATTCTGATTTTGTAGGTATTTTATCAGGGATGTTTGTAGGTGAACTTACGGGCCTTTGTCCGTTGAACGATTATATTATTGGCGCGCGCTATTACTTTAAATTATACGAAGTACTGTATGCGACCATAAAAGCCTTAGCTTTCGGATTTATTATCGCCTCTGTACCCTCTTACTATGGGTATTATGTCAAAGGCGGCGCGGTTGAAGTTGGTGCGGCAAGTACAAGAGCTGTGGTTTCAAGTAGTATTATGCTTCTGATTTTAAATTATGTGATCACTCAACTCATGCTCTTATGATTACCCTTAAAAACATATATAAGAGTTTTGGGGAGAGAGAGGTGCTTAAAGATATTTCATTGAAATTTACCCCTGGTGAAATTAACCTTTTAATTGGCGCTTCTGGTTCTGGAAAAACCACTATTGCTAAATGTATTGTTGGGCTTCATGCCCCTGATTCTGGCGAAATTTTATTTGACGATCAAAATTTTGTGCAAATGACTTTTGATCAAAAGCGAAAAATCCGTCAAGATATTGGGTTTTTATTTCAAGGAAGCGCCCTTTTTGATTCTATGACTGTTTTAGAAAATGTAATGTTTCCTATGCAGATGTTTTCTGATTATTCAAAAGTTGAAATGAAAGACAGAGCTTCAGAATATCTTGAAAAAGTAGAACTCTCACATGCCCATGATTTATTTCCATCAGAATTATCTGGGGGGATGATGAAACGTGTTGGTATAGCGCGCGCCATTTCGTCTGAACCCAAATATCTGTTTTGCGATGAGCCCAATTCAGGCCTAGACCCACAAACCTCAGTAATTATTGATGAGTTGATTTCAAAATTAACCTCTGAGCTTAAAACGACTACCATCATCATTACACATGATATGAATTCGGTGATGAGTATTGGGCAAAATGTCTTTTTTATTTACAAAGGTGAGCTGAACTGGCAAGGGTCTAATAAAGAAATTTTAAACAACCCCTCAAACAAAGAGCTTTCAGATTTTGTATACGCCTCTTCATTTTTAAAAGAAGTTAGAAAGAAAATAAACCTCTAAAAGGCCCAATAATATGCTATATTTGCCTCTCCATGGGTAAAAAAATTGCACTAATCACCGGAGTAACAGGCCAAGATGGGGCCTATCTGAGTTCATTTTTATTAGATAAGGGATACGAAGTGCACGGCATTAAAAGAAGAAGTTCTTTATTTAACACCCACCGTATTGACCATTTGTACCAAGATCTACATGAAAAACGCGTGCAGTTTTTTTTGCACTATGGCGACCTAACTGATTCGACAAATCTGATTCGCATTATTCAAGAAGTACAACCCGATGAAATTTACAACCTAGCCGCTCAATCCCATGTAAAGGTATCGTTTGAAACACCTGAATATACTGCCAATTCTGATGCACTGGGTACGCTTAGAATTTTAGAAGCCATCCGGATTTTAAAACTTGAGAAAAAAACTAAGTTTTATCAAGCCTCTACCTCAGAGTTATATGGTAAAGTGCAAGAAATCCCCCAAAAAGAAACCACACCCTTTTACCCTAGAAGCCCCTACGGAGTAGCCAAGCTTTACGCCTACTGGATTGTTAAGAATTACCGAGAGGCTTACGGTATGTTTGCATGCAACGGCATCTTATTTAACCACGAAAGTCCCTTAAGAGGTGAAACATTTGTGACCCGAAAAATCACGCGTGCTGCTGCGCGCATTTCTCTAGGGCTTCAAGAAAAATTATACTTAGGTAACCTAGATGCCAAACGTGACTGGGGGCATGCAAAAGATTATATAGAAGGCATGTGGCTGATGCTTCAACAAAATACACCTGAAGATTATGTGCTAGCCACGGGTAAAACAACTACTGTTCGTGATTTTACCACCTCTGCCTTTAAAGAAGTAAACATTGACCTTGAATGGACTGGTCAAAAAGAAAAAGAGCTCGGTAAAGACAAAAAAACTGGTAAAACACTTATTGAAGTTGATCCAAATTATTACCGCCCTACAGAAGTTGATTTATTAGTGGGTGATGCCACAAAAGCCAAAAATGAATTAGGATGGGTGCCAAAAACAAACCTAAAAGAACTCATTAAAGAGATGGTAGAGACTGATCTTACATTGTTTAAAAAAGATCAAATACTAAAAGAAAAAGGACACTCTGTGTATAACTTCAATGAATAAATCAGATAAAATATACATTGCCGGACATCGCGGAATGGTTGGGTCAGCTATTCAGCGTAAACTACAGGCAGAAGGCTATAACAACATTATTACTCAGTCTTCATCTGAGTTAGATTTAAGAGACCAAAATGCCGTCAAGGCTTTTTTTGAAAACCAGAAGCCTCAATACGTATTTTTAGCTGCTGCAAAAGTGGGAGGAATACATGCCAATAATGCCTACAAAGCCGATTTTATCTATGACAACTTAATGATTCAAACCAATGTGATTCATCATGCCTATTGGGCCGGTGTTAAAAAGCTTTTGTTTTTAGGCTCTTCATGTATTTATCCTAAAAATGCCAAACAACCCATCAAAGAAGAATACTTACTTTCTGATTATTTAGAAGAAACCAATAAACCTTATGCTTTGGCAAAAATTGCTGGGGTAAATATGTGCACATCTTATAAAGAACAATACAACTTTAACTGCCTTTCTCTTATGCCCACCAATCTATATGGGCCTAATGACAATTATGACCTTAAGCATTCGCATGTGTTACCTGCTTTGATCCGTAAATTTCACGAAGCCAAACTAAAAGAGGAAGATAAAGTTGAAGTTTGGGGCACAGGTTCGCCTAGGCGCGAATTTTTACACGTTGATGATTTGGCAGACGCTTCTTATTTTTTAATGTTACACCATAACCAGGCAGAGCCTATTAATATTGGTTGGGGAAAAGACATTTCTATTAAAGAATTGGCCGAGCTGATTAATGATATTGTTGGAGGCAACGCTCAAATTGAATTTAACACGTCAATGCCAGATGGCACTCCTCGTAAATTATTAGATACCTCCTTGCTTTCATCGCTTGGGTGGTCACCAAAAATTTCTTTAAAAGAGGGCATTAAATCTGTTTACAAAGACTATGCAAAAATGGCATTGGCTTAACGGATTTTTACTCACTATTATAGTGTTTTGGGGGGATGGCATGCACAGCCAATATAACCCACTCATACACGCATATGCTGCCGATATTTCGTTTGCCGATATTTCGTTTGCCGACTCGAGTCAGGCAGCGACCATTTATAACAGCAACGCCTTGTCTATAAATAAAAGTGATTTAGGTTTTGTAATGCCAAATAAAAAGCCTCGGTTTTTTCATGACTATATCACAGAAATCAAAGAAGATTCGGGTTTTACTATACGCATTTATCCTTTGGCAGATTTTTCATATTTGAAAAGTTCTCGGCAAATAGATACCCTTACGCTTTACAACAACACCAGAGGATTATATATTGAAGCCCAGTTTAAAGACAAATTTTACATCACTTCAGGTTTTGAAGAAAATCAATCTATTGACCCGGTTTATATTCAAGAATATGTCAATCAGCATCAAGTTTATCCTTCAAAAGCTAGAGTGAAGCCCTTTAAAACTTTCGGTTATGATTATGCTGTTGCCTATGGTCAATTTACCTATAAGCCACATAAGCAAATTGACCTCTCATTGGGCAACGGAAAAAGCTTTATTGGCTTTTCACATCGGTCGCTCTTTTTATCTGATTTTGCTTCACCTTATCCTTTTATGCACATTGCCTTAAAAAGTAAAAATAAAAAATGGCACTACTCTTACAGCTATAATTGGCTAGGCACTATGCAAAGGAATCCTGAATTTAGTACTGTTGAAGCAGTATTTATTCCTAAAAACATGTCGGTTCAATTGCTAAGTTACACGCCTATTAAACCTCTTTCTATAAGTATTATTAATACCAATATTTGGTCTAAACAATCTGATTCTAAAATCACTCCTGCTCCATTGCGATCCTTTCAGCCACTTCCTGTAGCATCAATGTTGTATAGCTCTAAAACCAATGCATGTATGGGGCTAGACGTTCAATTATTGCTCTTTAAGACGCTTCATCTATATGGCCAAGTAAATCTAAATAAACACACTGATCAAATGGCTTTTTTATCTGGCGTTAAAACATCTTGGACGGCTCCAAACTTTTACAGTTTTTTAAGAGCTGAATTTATTAACATACCGGCATTAATGTATACACATTCATCTGATCAAAGCCTGCATTTTGACCATTTCAACCAGGCCCTTGCCCACCCTTTAGGTAGAGATCTGCAAGAATTTTTTATTGGAGGATCTGCCAAGTATAATCGCCTAGGCATAGATCTTGATTTTTCTTATATCAATACCTCTTCAGACTCCACTTTTTTGCCCTTGCACTACACGATGAATCAGGTTGATCTAAACACGAGTGTTTTAAACGCTCAAAGAATCAATTTTGGAGTAGAAATGCATTACGATATTAATCCGAAATACTTTTTTAGAGTATTTACATCCTACCGACATAGAAGCTTTGCAGGCACTCCTGAAGGCGTGTTTAGTTTAGGGCTTAAATCTACGCTTTTCCCAAAACACAACAGGCTCTAACCCTTAATTTTAAGCCTTTTACCAAAAAAAGCTAACATTACAAACAAAAAACTTGTAATCCTCTATAAATTCCTCAACTTTGCAGTATTAAATGTTTGGTGTTTACCCCATAGAACCCCTTTTATTAGCCTTGTTTACTTCAATGGCTGTAGTAGTTTTGTTTACACAAACCCTTATTAAAGTATCGCGTCTTAAAAATTTAGTAGATGAGCCAGATGATGAGCGTAAGTTACACAAACTCAGTGTGCCTTCTTTAGGGGGGATTATGATTTTTGCAGCTTGTGTATTTTCTTTCTTTTTATGGTATCCGCTCGATTTTATTTCAGAAAAAGAGTTTTATGCCTCCATGAAACACATCAAGTACATTGTAGCCTGTTTATTGATCTTATTTTTTGTAGGTGTGAAAGACGATATTATAGGCACCTCCCCTGAAAAAAAATTATTGGCGCACTTTATGGTAGCTTTTATTTTAGTGCTTATGGCTGATATTCGCATAAGTGGCATGAAAGGTATTTTTGGCCTCTATGAACTTCCGTATGCCGCTAGTGTTTTTCTTTCTGCTTTCGCGTACATTGTTATTGTGAATGCTTTTAATTTGATTGATGGCATAGACGGGTTGGCTGCCGGAGTTGGCTCTATTGCCTCTTTGGCTTTTGGCACCTGGTTTTTCTTAGCCGAAGACTACGTGATGGCTGTTTTAGCTTTTAGTTTGCTGGGGGCGCTGCTTGGGTTTTTAGTCTTTAATTTTTCTCCTGCTAAAATTTTTATGGGCGATTCTGGTTCGCTAACCATTGGACTTATTATTTCAGTGATGTCGATTAATCTGATAGAATACGACGCTTCCTTACTCCCAGAAAGCATGCTGCACATCTCAAAACCTGTTTTTGTGTTGTCTTGTTTAGCCTACCCATTAATAGATACTTTGCGCGTTTTTTGCCTTCGTATTCTAAAAGGGCGTTCGCCTTTTTCAGCCGACCGAAACCACATCCACCACAGACTACTCGATATTGGATTAGACCATAAAATGACTTCTATCTTCATTTACTTTTATAGCCTAATTGTTATTTTTCTTTCGTTGACCATCGATACCGGCTCAGCAAGTTTAAATTTTATCTCTATGCTTTCTTTATCATTTTTAATGCTTCAAGTGCCCTACATGATTAAGAAAAAAAGAGTCAGTATTGATGCCCAAGGTAAGTTTAAAGTATCTAAACCTATAGATGTTATTAAAAAAAGCAAAGACATTATTTCTAATTAAGTCTATGCGTTTTTGGATCTTTTTTATATTCTTGTTTGCGTTTAAATCCCACGCTCAAGATATCTTGCCTAATCGTTTTTCTGATTTTTTAAAAGACTCTATCCCTGACTCTTCTGCCCATAAAAACATCAGTCTTTCTGTGATGGGGCATTCTTACGTTGGTGTTGAAAACAATCAGTTATTCAATCGCTTACATCTTGGCCCAAAACTCAAGTTCTCTAAAGGGGTGTTTACAGCACAAGGCGCTTATCTGTTTTACCTTGGCGATCCGCGAAACGCTGTTAAATCTTATAATATTCACCAAAATGTGATTTCTCAAATTGGCCAAAGTAACACCTTAGGTCATTATTTTGTAAATCATCAATTTATAGGGGGGGTACGATTTTCACCTAGTCATCGCTTTTCTGTGGGGATTCAAAGAGCTAAGTTTTTTATTGGCGAAGGGTATAGAAGCATTATTCATTCTGATGCTATGTCTCCACATGTTTATCTTGACCTTCAAATGAAATTTCATAAAAACATTTCATACAGCGGATATTTTTCACACTATCGAGAACAAAACCCTTTTGTCTCTAATCCGTTTTCAAATCAAAAGTTCTCTTCAGCTCATTCTTTAACCTTTACGATTAAAAATGTATTGAAACTAGGCTTTTATGAAACCGTTATGTGGGGCGCAAAAGACACCCTATTAAACCGCGGATTTGACATTCGGTATTTAAATCCATTTGTGTTTTACAGACCTGTTGAATATGCCAATGGATCTTCTGATAATTCGCTTCTTGGGTTTAATGGCTCACTATTAATCAAAAAAAAATATACCCTTTACGCACAATTTATGCTAGACGAGTTTTGGTTGCCCGAAATTAAGGCCAGAAACGGATGGTGGGCCAATAAATATGCCCTTCAAGTGGGCGCAAAAGCAGATTTTAAGATTAACCAAAAACACCCTTTAAGAATTTTAGGTGAATTTAACACCGTAAGACCTTTTACTTATTCGCACCACAGATCTTTAGAATCTTATACAAATATGAATGAGCCCATTGCGCATCCTTTAGGCGCTAATTTCAGAGAACTTCTCGGTGTTGCTACATTTAAATTAAATAAAAAACACCTTTTTGATCTCAAGGGTGTTTTAGCGCTTAGGGGATTGTCAGATTCCGTTAATGTTGGCGAAAATCCTCTGGTAACATACACCACGCGCGCTACAGATTACGGACACACGATTCTCCAGGGCAATCTTTCTAAACGCTTGCAACTTAATTTTAGGTACCACTACAAACTTTATGCAAAACTGCCCCTTTGGGCTTTTGTAGACTTAGGCTACATTAAACGATCAAATAATGATTCTAGCCCTCTAATTTCTGTGGGGATTTCTTCTTTAAACTTTAATGTCTACAATGACTTTTATTGACACGCATACTCATTTATTCTCTGATAAATTTAAAGAGGATATTGACAAAGTTGTAGATAGAGCCCTTGATGCTGGCATAGAATCTTTCATCCTCCCAAACATTGATCTACAAAGCATCCCAAAAATGCATCAGCTTTGTGACGCTTACCCCACGCATATGTTTCCGGCTATGGGGCTTCATCCATGTTATGTCAAAGAAGACTATACATCACAACTTCAGATTATTGAAGCTCATTTACGTAAAAAAACTTACCCTTATGTAGCTGTGGGTGAAATTGGAATTGATTTGTATTGGGACACCTCTACATTAGCCATACAACAAGATGCTTTTGCGTATCAGGTAGAATTAGCCAAAACATTGCGTTTGCCTATTATTATCCATGTAAGAGATGCTTTTAATGAGGTTTTTGAGATACTAGATCAAATAAACGACGATAACCTAAAGGGTGTTTTTCATTGTTTTACCGGCACCTTAGATCAGGCTAAAAAGATTCTTTCATATAACGGATTTAAACTCGGCATTGGAGGGGTTTTAACCTATAAGAACAGTGCGTTAAAAGAGGTGGTAAAGCACATCGATTTAAGTCATATTATTCTTGAAACTGACTCCCCTTATTTAGCACCTAAACCCTTCAGGGGAAAACGCAACGAAAGCGCTTATCTGGTTCATGTGGCTGAAACCTTAAGTGAAATCACAAAAAAAAAGCGCTCTGAAATTTCAAATATTACATCTGAAAATGCGAAAGCGCTTTTTTTCTAACTAAAAACTAAAACATGAATTCTTTGTTTCTGTTCGTGTTTTATTTATAGTTAAAATCTTATTCCACATTACCATGATCCATTTCCTGAGGAACCATATAAAGTTTCTTTAAACAAGGCCGTAGCAAAAGCTCCACTGTCTCTAAAATCTTGCCAATTGTCTTCAACAATATTATATATTAAAGAATTTGTACATGTATAAACATGAAATTCAGTCTGCACTCTCTGGGCATTAAATACTTTAAATACGAAATAATTCTCATCAGAATCTATCCATTTATCAGCCTTCAAAACATTTAATCCAGGAGTTTGATCTGTTTGAGCAATTACATCTGAAATCCATGAAGATCCGTCTTGATAAGTGAAATTTTCATGACAAGGGTCACCTGTTTGCGTTGACTCTTCTGTGCCGCAGCTGTATAAAGAAGATAATGCTGCTAGTGATAGAGTATATATGTATGTCTTTATTTTCATGAGTCTAATTTTATAGTTTTAACGCCTATTCAATAAAAAAGGTTTCAAAAACCAATAAACTTATTTGATCTGCATAATCTCCAATTCATTATACGCAGCTAAATACCCATTGTTTTTAATCAAGTTAAAGGCATTAAGTGTTAAATTTTCTTCTACGAGCTCCCCATCACAGGTATATATAGAGAAACGATTTTCTTGAAGCGTAAGGCCCTGGCTAAACACAACAAATAAAATATCTTGTTGATTTGCGATGAATCGTTCATATTTCTGAATGTATCTTATCTCTGTATTGTTCTGCGCTAAAATATGAAGCCAAGATGGATGTACATCATAATCAAACGCATCGTCACAAGGCACAAGTCCTTTTTTATCACATGATTGCATAAAGATGCAAGCCAAAAAAAACACAACAGGTATAAAATAATTTTTCTTCATCTTACACTTTTACTAGATTTATGTGAAATATGTTACAGTGTAAACTATGATTGAAAATAAAATTGAAAAAAGCGGCCTCATCACAATTGATTTAGACGATTTTATACTCCCTAAAACAGCCTTCGCTTTTTTTAATCTCTCTGATTATTTAGAGCATGACATCATTTTAAAAGAACGTGCCTTTAGGGAGGCCTTAAAACAAACTGACTGGTCAATCTATGAACATAAATATATTATTATAACACCTCCACCACAAGCTATTTTACCAAAGTGGACCCCTCTTTTAATCACCTCTCATCTTATGCAAATAAATAATAAAGGTGTTTTTTGGGGGGATGAGAATGCTGCCTTAGAGTACTTTATGCAAAAAAATATTCGCGATTTAGATGTCTTAGAATACCATGACAAAAAAGTCATCTTAAAAGGATGTTCAGATAAAAGAGTAAGCGATCAGTGTTATATGATACTGATAGAAAAATTATCTAGTGTTGTGTTTTCTCTGATGTATGGAGAGGCTTGTTCTACTGTTCCTTTGTATAAGAAAAAAGTCAAGGGTTAATCTTTACTTTATTTACTTGTACCACTCTTTGAGTGTTTGGATCATAAAAAATAGATAATGCATACATTTTATCAGAACGCCACTCTGTATTCAGGCTACCCGTAAATGTGTAGATTGAATCTATATTGGTAATCTCTGCACCCCAAGTACCTGATAATGATTTTCTAAATACATGATCATGTCTATAATTTGGGAGGTCTTGTGGCCCATCTTTTTGCCAATCAATTATGGAGTCTTCCATTAAAAACATTTGCATTTTATAGCCGTTGATCGGGGCTAAGACTTGGCTTAACACTGCTTCTATTTTTACCTCTTGTGTTTGGTCAGAGAAGTAACTTTTTAATTGAATTTGCACCTCAGGTTCTAAAAGGCTATTCTGGTTATAAGACGGTTCCCAGGCGCCTACCCCTAAAAGTGTTTCTCCGTTATACGCAGTTCTATTCACAAGGCATACTGGATTTAACGTAACGCCAAAAAAGTCAGCCAATTCTTCTGTGGTTTGCGTAGTGAAATCTGTACTATAGGAGCCGTCAGTATTTTGTTGAGTTTGCGCAAAAAATCCTGCATGATAGGCTATCGCACAAGTTTGATCGGGGTAAAGACTCAAAATATCTTGCAATACTATATTGCCTGCCGGACATTGTTGACAGGTATGACCGGTAAATTCTTCAAATAATACAATTTGTTTGTTTTGATCGTAAATACCAACACTAGAGTCTGTAAAAATTTGAGTCGTGATTTGTTCTGTCTCTTCTAGTGGCGTGTCTATTTTATCGCATCCCACCAAAAAAAAGAAAATTGGTATCCAAAAATAATGTATTAACGATTTCATTTAAAAATTAGAGGTTAAGTTTAATGTAAATCCATTGGCTGCGGGTACATTTCTACATACTCCTCCTACACAAAAAATACCCGCGCGTTGTCTGCCATACGATAGCGAAATACGATGTGCGTTCTTATTATAGCCGATCGATGAAAAATAATAATGTGTGCGCTTTGATGGGGCCGGATTAGAATAATTGTATTGATCCATTATGGCAAAAAACCAATGAGGCGACAAGGTGTATTCTACAAGCAAGGTTACCCAATCTCCTAAATCTTGTTTTGTAAACAGCCCCTGCGCTTCAATACGCAAGGTGTGTTTGGGTTTTAATTTAATGCTTAAATCATTTACCCACACCCAAGATTTAACAAGCCCGTAACCACTTTTACCCTCTAGTACATCTTTTTGATATGCTAAATTAGCTAGAGTGAAAATTCCTTTAACCTTTTTTGAAAATTTCTTACTTACCTCTAAATGAATGTCTCTAAAATAGAGCTCTCCCGTTCCAAAAAGATCAGCCTGATAACCCAATCGATCTGTGTTTTGATCATTTAACAGCATCGTGTCTAAGCCATAATATTGAGAGGCATTTAACAAGATCTTTGTGCCATATTTACCCCCTAAAGTGCTTGCTTTTTTGAATTTATAACTCAATTCAAATTGCCCGCCAATCTCGCCATTTAATTGGGTGGCATACGGGTAAAGAGTCGCTAATAAATTATAGGTGTGCTGCCTTGTAAAAGAGGGCGAAAAATTAATCATTACATCGGTAAGAAGCGCTTCTCTCTCAGAGCGAAAGCTCATATTATCAATCCGTTTTACATCTGCAGAAAAACCAAACCCTTTGGTAAAATAACTAAACTGAGAGATAAACCCTGTTCCGTTTTTATAAATAAAGTTATTCTGAGCAGATGGATCATTTATTTTATACGCCCACTCATTGAAAAAACGAAACTTTGAGCCTGCAATAGTGGCCCGAAAACTAGAAGCAGCTACATTTTCAGGCAGGTTGTATACCGAGCTATTATCAGACTGAAACTTACTAATAAAACTACCCCCTAATGAAATTCGTGTTTTTAATGAGTCAAAACTTTCGTTAAGGCTCCATTCTAGATCAAGCCCTCGCACAGTGCCAGCGCTTTTATCAAAATATTTTCTTTGTTTGCCAATCATCGCTGTGAGCGACACCCCTTTAATGTGTCTTGACTTAATCATCGCGCCATCCATGGCATTGTCATAACCTAATCCTCTTTCTTCGTAGGCTCTAAAGAGTATTCCGCTGCCAAATTGGCCATAAAAATTCCCTAAATTCACATCCAACTCTTCGGTGTGTATTCCGGCATAGAGATACGGCACTCCTGCCCCATCAAAACCCTGAGGGAAGCCCTGAAGTACGGGTAAATAGGCTTCATATCTAAGACCAGCCACCAAAATTCCTCTTTTGTAATTCAGATTCACAAAGCTATTAGAGGCTATTTTTTCATTTGGCACTGTGGCTGAAATAACAGAATCTTGCGCATAATACTGTGCATCAATACCAATATTGCCATGCAAAGACCCTAAATCGATCGCTTGTTGAGAAAAAAGAGTGAGGACAGAACAAAACATCCCCCCAAAAAAACATATACGCATAGGCTATTTGCCTGCTAATTTAAGTAATTGCTCGTATAATTCATCTTCATCGCCCGGAGAATATCCGACATGTTGCCACACAATTTTTCTGTTTTCGTCTAATAAAAACGTATGCGGCGATGTTACCACATTCATAGCGCGTCTGAAATCCGAATTTACATCGCTTAACACATCAAAAGGCCAATCTGACGTGGCTACAAAAGGAGCCAATTTTTGAATATTTCTAGAATCATCGATCGAAACCGCATATAATTTTACACCTGTTTCTTCTTGCCAATCTTCATATAGTTCACTAATGGTATTGAGTTCTCTCACACATGGCTTGCACCAGGTAGCCCAAAAGCTAATCACAATAGGCTGGCCATTATTTTCGATAGCATTTGTGTTAAAGGTTTTTGACTCTAAAGTATGAATGTCAATTTTAGGAAAGGTGTTTTCTTGTGCCATGCAAGCAACAGAAATAAAAAGGGCTGAAAGAAATAAATAATGCTTCATTATGTTTAAGTATGTACAAAAAGTATTCCAAAGATAGTATTTGAAATTAAATTTGTTAAAAAAAGAAAATATCTCAACAATAACTTGCATTTGCAGGTAAAAAAAAGTACTTTTTTATAAATTGTTTGGTATGCGTATTGTTTATTTTTTGTCTTTTATAGTCTCTGGTTTCTTCACTTTTGCTCAAAGTATTGAAGTAAGTTTTAACGGAGATCTACTTCAAAATAATCAAACCATTATTATTAATGGAGATGAAAACCAAACAAGCATAAAAAAAGATTTTGATGTCACATTAAATACTGCAGCCAGTAAAACCATTCGAATGACGCGATATGAAGTCACTACTCTTCCTTCTACTTTCGATTACTTTTGTTGGTCTGTATGCGAAATACCTGCTCAAGTAGGTACCAATCCTAGTTGGTCTGACCCAAGTGGTGTTTTGCTTGACAATCACACCACTCAAATTTTGTCTGCTTACTTTGTTCCAAATAATCAAACTGGATCAGCCCAGTACAGATATGTACTTTATGACGAGAACAACTCGAGCGATTCTATCTCCTTAAACATTGTATTTCAATCAAATCCTACCAGTATAAAAGAAGTGTCTTTTGAAGACACCAACTTTGAACTATACCCGAATCCTTCTTCAGGAAAACCTAACTACAAACTTACTTCATCAGCCGCAACAAGAGATTTAAATTTGCGTATCACAAATATGATCGGTGAAGAGGTTTACGTCTCGTCTTTACATACTATTGAAAAGCAATCTCAATTAGACTTATCTGGCTTAGAAACCGGGCTCTACTTCTATAGCCTTTCATCTACTTCTGGCAAAGTGATTTTAACCAAGCGCTTGATTATTAAGTGATTTTTAGAGTTCTTTTCAAAACTAAAATTCAAAATTTTATTCCGCTTTTAGGAATACTTATCTCCTCTTTTTAGCTTCAGGCTGAGCATTATCTGCACTAAACTGATAGCCTAGACGCTTCGCGGTGGGCATAGGGCTGTTTTTAGAAATCTCCATCATCTCATACACAGATACTTGCTTCATAGTATCATAGGCCGGAATAAACAAATCAAAACCTAAGGCATACATCAGTACCGATTCTAAAATTTTTCTGAGTTCTTTTTTATCAATCACTGCATTTTGAAAATCGTTATATAAAAACCCCATCTGTCGCTTGCCTTCGACGAAATAATGATTGTCTTTATTTACAAAAATACGTCCAATTAAATAGCCTAAGTCACGTTGGCGTTCGTATTTAAAAGAGTCTTTTAGAAAATTATATACGTATATAATTCCGCAATATGATCGCATATCGTCTTCTTGAACATAAGAACTCTTCCACATCGAATGTGAAGTATCAAATTGAAATACATTGGTATGCATTAAAAATACAATAACATCGCCAGCAATAGTGACTCTAATTTCATGATTATGGGTAATCTTATAGTCAATCGGGATGTTATTTTTTTCAGCCTCAGGTAAAGACTTTTTAAGCTCTTCAATGGTTTGTTTAATAACCTCTTGTAAATCTGAAAATACCACCCTAGTGTTTTCAAAGACCTTTTGTTTCATGACAGACTTTGTTGAGATGGTGTCAACTATAGTATTAAAGGGGGTTTGTTGCTTACTCATACGCTCAAAGGTATAAAATCAAGATTAATACGCTTTAGCGAATACTACTTTTTGAGTAGATGGTTTGCCCGTTAATATACACGCGCCTTGCTCCTTGATCTGTTCAAGCGGAATACAACGAATGGTGGCTTTGGTTTGTTTTTTAATCTGCTCTTCTGTTTCAGCACTACCATCCCAGTGCGCGTAAACAAAGCCTCCTTTATCTAAAGCTGATTTAAACGCTTCAAAATTCTCAGGATGGCTTACCGTTTTTTGCATGCGCTCTTTACTTTTTTGAAGGAGCTCTTCTTGTATTTTAGGCAATAACGCTTCTATTTCAGCTACTGCAGCGGTAAAAGAAACACTTTTCTTTTCTGATGTATCTCTTCTGGTGATTTCAATGGTGCCATTTTCTAAATCACGCGCACCAAGAGCTAAGCGAATAGGCACGCCTTTAAATTCGTACTCTGAAAATTTCCAACCTGGCTTATGCGTATCTCGATTGTCGTATTTAACGCGTATGTTTTTTTCTTTTAGCTCTTTTATTAGGGGGGATAAAGCATCCGAAATGGTTCTAAGCCCTTCTTCTCCTTTATAAATGGGGATGATAGCCACTTGTATAGGGGCTAATTCAGGAGGTAAAACAAGTCCTAAATCATCAGAATGCGACATAATAAGTGCACCCATTAATCTTGTACTCACACCCCATGAGGTGGCCCAAACATAATCTTGCTTACCTTCTTTAGACGCAAATTTCACATCAAAAGCCTTGGCAAAATTTTGACCTAAGAAATGTGAAGTACCCGCCTGCAAAGCCTTTCCATCTTGCATTAGTGCTTCAATACAATAGGTGTCTAGTGCACCTGCAAAACGTTCAGATTCTGTTTTTCTGCCTTTTAAAACAGCTACTGCCATAAATTTTTCGACAAATTCAGCATACACATCAAGCATTTTTTCAGTTTCTTCGACAGCTTCTTGTTTGGTAGCATGGGCTGTATGTCCTTCTTGCCATAAAAATTCTGCTGTTCTTAAGAAAAGACGTGTCCGCATCTCCCAACGCACCACATTAGCCCACTGATTGACCAATATGGGTAAATCTCGATACGATTGAATCCATTTTTTATAGGTATTCCAGATAATCGTTTCAGAGGTTGGGCGCACAATAAGTTCTTCTTCAAGTTTTGCCTGAGGATCAACGACCACACCTCCATCAGGATCGTTTTTTAAACGGTAGTGGGTCACTACTGCACATTCTTTAGCGAAGCCTTCTACATGATCGGCTTCTTTGCTTAAATAAGACTTGGGTATAAAAAGCGGAAAATAGGCATTTTGATGGCCTGTCTCTTTAAACATTTTGTCTAACTGAGCCTTCATCCTCTCCCATATGGCATATCCATAAGGTTTAATAACCATGCATCCTCTTACATCAGAATTTTCAGCTAAATCGGCACGTTTTACAATTTCATTGTACCATTCTGAATAATTTTCAGATCGCTTTGCAAAGTTCTTAGCCATAACTATTTTTTTGCAAAATTAAGAAAAGGTTTAGTAATAGCTTGTTAGAAACTTCTTCTTAGAGCTAAACTGATAAAATCGCTCTAATACTCCACATTGCTAAAGGTGCCAAAAAAATGCTTTTTTTCACCTGTTTGAGCACTATAAACAATAAAATTAAAATTTCCTGAAATAGTTCTGGCTTCTTTATCATTTTCAAATACCTCTACAAACCCCGCAGGCTCATCTGGCACATTCACCGACGAATATGAAATGCTTTCTTTAAAAAAAGACCCTATTGCTCTATCACAATAGACGGTATCTCCATATAAAAAACACTCAGTATACACCCCATCGCCATCTGAATTAGTGTCGTAAATCTTTGTTTTCACATCAAATTCTGGCGCATCTTGAAATTGCCAGTTGGTAATTGAAATGATAAATATACCATCATCAACACTTGATTTTATATCTAATCGCTTGCCTGTGACATCCCCCTGAAAAACACTATCTAATGAATTTTCAAAAGCCGTAACATTGTAGCTTAGACTATCTAAGGTAACCGCGACAACATTACCTGGATTTTCGATTTCTTTGACTTTAGAACAAGAAATCAAAACGACCAATAGAAGAGCAGTTAAACTAATTTTTAGATGATTTGTCATAAAAATGAAATATATCTTGACACAAAGAAACAACATAATTCTACACATGTAAAGTTCTTTGAAGTAAAAAACAAGTTTTACACTGCATAAACAACTGATTTTACATAGTTTATGTGCGTTATTCTTTAACATTACTTATCTTTACTGTGCTGAGTGGTGCGCCTGTGCCTTTTTTATGGCACACTTTTTGCAATACTTGTAACAAAATAATGATTATGAAAGCTTTAAATTACATACTTTTAGGATTTTTAAGTGTTTTATCATTGAATGGGATTGCTCAAGAATATGATGACATCTATTATAATGCAGACGATCGCGTATACGATCAGAACAATGCTAACAACTCTGTAATCAATGTCCCTGAAAGCGAATATGGGTCAAACGGAAATGCGCGTTACTCAGATGGCAACCCTTCTGAGACAGAGGTAATCGAAACAGAAGATGGCACTACCATAGTTAATAATTATTACAATGGCGATAATTATGATTTTGATACTGACGACTACTACGATTATGCTTATTCTTCTAGAATTAGACGTTTTCATAGACCTATTGCCACTTATAGTTATTACGACCCATTTTACACTAATATGTATTGGTATAACTACGACCCTTTCTTTTATGGCTCTAGTATTTATTTAAGTTATAATTTCTGGAGACCACGTCCGTGGAGATTTAATGCAGGATGGGGTTGGAACTCTTGGAATGCCTACAATAATTTTTCTTGGGGATACAATTTTGGATGGAGCCCCGGATGGTCTGGATACTACGCATCTAGTTTTGTAAATCCTTGGGGATTCAATAACTGGGGGTTTAATAATAACCCATGGGGATACCATGCTGGGTACTGCGCAGGGTTTTCTAATGGATATAACCTTGGGTACAACAACTTTTACTACGACAATAGCTACTACAACAGTTTTGATGCTAATAGTGTAAACAATCACTATTACGGCCATCGTTCTAATACTACCTCTAACACAAATTACTCACACAGAGGCGTAGGTGAGGCGTATGTCAATGCCACTGGCAAAAAAGGTGTTAACACAGCATTTGCATCAAAAGATATTGCGGCTGCCACAAGAAGTGTTAATGTAAAACCAAAAACTGTTGGTACTGTGAAATCTAGAGGTACAAGCGTTAATACGCCAAGAAAAGAAGTTAATGCACCTAGAAATTATAGCACTACAACTCCTGTGTCTACTACACCTAAGGCTGTTTCAAGACCAAAGTCTACAGCTGTAACTAGTCCTGCTTCGCCAACTAGACCCAGAACCATTAATTCTAGAGATGTCAACAGACCATCTAGATCTAACGGAACTACAGCACCTAGAAATGTTTCAACACCAAAAGTTGTAACTCCGAGCAGGAACAGAAACACCTCTATTCCTAGCGGGCCAAGGTTTGAACCTTCTAAGTCTAACAGAAGTTATTCAAGACCGTCTAACGGAAGCTACAATAGAAGCTCTAGTCCTTCTTCTAGACCTAGAACGACAAGTCCTGAAAGAAACAGAAGCAAAGAGTATTCTACGCCCAATAGAAATAAGAGCTATAAAAAAGGGTCTTCTGGCAGCAGAAACTCTAACTTTTCTGGATCTAGTAGATCTAACTCTAGAAGTTACTCTACGCCTAGCAGATCATATTCGAGAAGCGGATCAAGCGGAAGCAGCTCAAGATCATACTCTAGATCTTCAGGCAGCAGTAGAAGTTCGTCTGGAACAAGCTCTGGATCAAGACGAAGCGGTAGATAATCACAGATATTTCATCTATAAAAAAAGAAACGATGACTATTTTTAAAAAAATATGCCCTGGGATACTTATGCTCAGTCTTTTCTCAGGGCTTGGTGCACAAAACCAAGACGATGCTTTATTGTTTTCAAGATTTGATTTAAACGGCACTGCCCGATACAACGCGATGGGAGGTGCTTATAATGCACTAGGGGGTGATTTTTCTGCTATACATGTAAATCCGGCTGCTGTGGGGGTATTTAGAAAAAGTAGAATGGGTTTATCTATGTATTTAAATCTTAATAATACCACGGCTACTCATTTCAATACCGATGCCTTTGACGCAAAAAACACCTTTAAAATATCCAATGTCGGATTTGTGATTGCCAACAATAGAAACAAATCTAAATGGAGAAACAGTTCTTTTGGCGTTAGCTTTTCTAAACTCACTGAATTCAACCAAAACATTCATGTAAGTGGCGTTAACCCATCAAGTTCTCTACTAGATATGCACAGAGATGATATTGCTGATCGCGGAATTAATAACGCGGATCCATTTGGGGCTTTACTCTCTTGGGATAGTTATTTGATCGATGTGGATACTACTACTGGTGATTTTTTCTCTCAGATTCAAAATTATAATCAAAAACAAGATCTATTTGTAGAAAAAAAAGGAGATATGCGAGAAGTTGTGATTGCTTATGGCGGCAACTATGATGATAAGCTTTACATAGGAGGTAGTTTAGGCTTATTAAGCGCGCGCTATCAAACAAATGAATATTACAGTGAAACAGTTAGTGAACTCGATACTTTAACCTTATTGAATCAATTTAATTTTCAAAATAATCTTTCATCATCAGGCGGAGGAGTTCGGGCTAGTATTGGTGCCATCTATAGACCTCATAAATCTGTTCGTTTGGGCGCCAGTATAAACTCGGGTGCAAATCTTAACATTTCTGATGATTTCTTTACCTCTGTAAATGCCAATTACGACACCATCAACTACAGTTATGATGCGCCTACCGGATCTTTTGATTATGTAATTCGCACACCATTTAGAGCCAATGCGGGTTTGTCTTATATTTTTCGTAAATATGGTCTGATAAGTGTTGATTACGGCTATGTAAATTTCAATCGTTTGAACATGCGTTCAGACCCTAGAGAAATTTATGCTTTTCACAATGAAAACAACGCCATTAAAACCCTTTATAAAGCACAGCACACACTTAGAGTAGGCCTTGAAGCTCGTTTAAACCCTGTGTCGTTGCGTCTAGGGTATTCACAATTTGGCAACACCTTACAAGATGGTTTTGGGGACAATAGTTTTGAAAGATATTCTGCAGGCATTGGGTTTACAAAAAAGGTATTTTATGCCGATTTTTCTGGCTCTATTTCTTCTCAAAACAGCACATTATATCTGTATGACCCTAGTTATATTCAGGCAAGTAGATTAACAAGTGACAACCTAAGATTTATACTCAGTTTTGGGTTTCGGTTTTAAATAACTGGTTTAAATCATCGATATACTGCAGCAGTTCTTCTCGCCCATAAGAGGTTATAGAAGAGGTGGTAAATATATTGGGAAGCCCATCAAAAAACACCTTTAGTTTTTTTACATATTTGGCTTTGTTTTTTCCCCACTCACGTGACGACAACTTGTCGTGTTTGGTAAAGACAATCACAAAAGGTATTCTTTTTTGCGCCATCCAATACATGAAATCTGTATCGTTTTTTTGTGGCTCTAAACGTGCATCCACCAAAACAAAAGTACACATTAACCGCTCTCTTTTTTCAAGATAATTTTTGGTTTCTTTGATCCATTTTGCTCGGTCTTTTTTAGAAACCTTTGCATATCCATATCCTGGTAAATCAACTAAATACCAAGCATTATTCGCTAAAAAATAATTAATCAGTTTTGTTTTTCCAGGCGTGCCCGAGGTTTTGGCTAATCCCTTATGATTAAAGAGCATGTTAATGAGGGATGACTTGCCTACATTAGACCTTCCGATAAATGCATATTCAGGTAAATTCTGTTTTGGACAATCTAAAATTGATGCCGCACTTTTTACAAAAACTCCTTCAATTTTTATACTCATCCCTCCAAAAAACCTCTAGACAAATACCACTTATACAGCATTTGATTGAAAACATCAGCATGCTCCATCATAGGGGCGTGCCCACATTTATCGATCCAAAATAACTCAGAATCAGGTAATTTTTCTTCAAATTCTACAGCCACCTCAGGAGGTGTAATCGTGTCATTTTTGCCCCAAATTAAACAGGCAGGCGTCTGAATTAAAGAAAGTTGCTTGCGCATGTTATGCCGAATAGCCGATTTTGCATAATGCAGAATCCGAATCAACTTTTCTTTATTGTTAACTACTTCAAAACAATTGTCTACCAATTCATCTGTGACCATATTTGGATCGTAGAATGTTTTTTGAATGCGTTCACGCAAAAACGATTTGTCTTCTCGCCTTGGAAAACTTCCGCCAAAGGCATTTTCATATAACCCACTACTCCCTGTAAGTACTAAACTTTTTATTTTTTGAATATCCTTTACGGCATATACAAGCCCCACATGTCCGCCCAAAGAATTGCCTAATAAATGTACTTTGGTAAACTTTTTGTAATTGATAAAGTCTTTTAAATACTCTGCGAGTGATTTAATATTAGACGATAAAATAGGCAATGTATACAAAGGCAATTGAAGCGTATATACTTGAAAATAATCTGAGAATTTTGACATCAAAGGACCAAAATTGCTTAAATCTCCGAACAGTCCATGCAATAAAATAAGAGGTTCGCCTTGCCCTTTACAAGAAAAGGTGAATTTATCTTCAGTGGTAACATTCATGGGCGTAATTTAAGTCTAGTCCCTTCTGTTAAGACAGAGTATTTGGTAATAGAATTATAATAACACAAACGTTCTAATTTAATGCCATATTTTTGAGAGATCAGCCATGGGGTTTCATTTTTTTGCACAACATGCTCTTTCTGCTTTGCTTTTCTTCGCTTTGGCTGAAGGTAAATAATCGTACCTTCCGCAATGGCCTGATCTTGTTCTAGATTGTTGTAGCGTTTAATTTGCCAAATACCCATGTTTTGACGAGAGGCTATAATAGAAGGGGTGTCGCCTCTCTGGGCATAGGTATATTTAATGTTGTTTTTACTGACAAATACTTTTTTAGAGGTAATACCTTCTCGAGGCTTTGCGACATCATCGAGTTTCGTATAATTATTGTTGGCTGCTCTTGAACTGGCAATGGTTTGCTGACGATCGAACGCGTAGAGTTCATTTTCTTCGATCAGTTTAATGAGTAAATCAGGGTACTTTGGATTGGTGGCGTATCCGGCCTGCTTTAAGCCATAAGCCCATGCCACATAATCAGTAGGACGCAAATCAAATAAAAACGCATAGCGGTTACGGGTGCTCAAAAACTCTGAATGGTCTTTAAAGGACTGGTGCGGATTTCTATACTTTCTGAAGCACTCATTTTTAGCATCGTCGTCTTGAATAAAGGTGGGACCATCCCAGTCGTGACACTTAATACCAAAATGATTATTGGCATACCGAGCCAAAGGGCTATTGCCGTCTCCGCTTTCTAAAATACCTTGTGCGAGGGTGATGCTTGCGGGTATACCTGTGCGGTTCATTTCTTTAACAGCCTCATCTTTATACATATTAATATACTCTGCGCGGCTGTAAACACGGTCTGAAGGTTGCCCTAAAAGCACTAGACTACTTAAAAAAATAAACGCACCCAAAAGCAGTTCTCTCATAGTACAATAATACATAAAGTTTTCACATATTAACTTGATGGGGCTTACCTTTGTGATAGATGGTCGGCGCATTACTTTATATAATTTACTTTTTTATTTTAGGAGGGATTTTGTATTTCCTTTACAAAAGAGAAACTACAAAAAGCCTGCCATTTTATTTGCTTCTATCTGGCTTTACCTTGCGGATTTTTGCGGGCTTTATGATGTATGTAGTCTATACGCAGTTTTATGTAGGACAAGAGCGCCATCAAAGCGATATTTTTAAATTCTTTGATGATGGCATTATTTTGTACTCTGCTTTAGAACAGAACCCCGAAGATTTCTTTTCCATGCTCAGTGGTCTAAACAAAAGCCCTGAATTGTCTGCTAAATACTACGACAAAATGATGAGTTGGCATGGCGGTTTTGAAAAAGAAACCTTCAATGATGCTAAAACAATGGTGCGCATTAATGCTTTTGTACGTTTATTCTCTGCAGGAAATTTTCATATTCACCAGCTGATTAGTGCTTTTTTGAGCTTTTTAGGCTTATGGTCTATCTTTCTTTTTTTTCAGCCTTACATCCTCCATAAAAAAACAGCGGCCACCACTCTGTTTCTTTGCCCTTCTTTGCTGCTTTGGGGGTCGCCTATTTTCAAAGAAAGTTTTGCTTTGTTTTTAATGGGTGCTATTTTTTGGACATTTAAAAAATTTACACAACATTATCACATAAAGTGGCTTGTCTGTATTATGTGTTTGTTTTTGGGGGGATATTTTTTAAAGGTCTATGTGTTTTTAATCTTATTTGTGGTGCTTTTCACCTACTTGATTTCTTCAACATATGCCATAAAGGCTTCTTATTGTTTTAGTGGATTAGGTGTCTTTTGTATTCTTTTTTTCTTTCTCAGTGATTATTTTGGGAGTGACTATAGTCTGCCATGGATCATCACCTGGAAGCAAAAAGATTTCTTTGGGATGCTCGGCCTTCAATCGGCCGGAAGTATATTGCCTTTACATAAACTAGACTACAGTTATTTGAGTTTTCTCTATGTGCTCCCGGATGCTCTTTATAATGTGCTTTACCATAAACACATCTGGCAGGCCAGACATTTTTTGGAATGTTTCTCTATACTTGAACAACAGGCTTTGTTGCTCTTTACTTTTTTAGTCTTCTATTTTGGCAAAGTGACGCGTGTAACCCATGTATTGTTTAGTCTAACGTACCTAGTACTACTTTTTTTATTAATTGGCTATACTGTACCTGTTTTAGGCGCTATTGTAAGATATAAAATTCCTGGACTTGTGTTTTGGATTCTTGCTTTGTTCACTGTTAAATGGCCTTTACCTACTTGGATGCAAACGCTTTCACATACCTTAAGAGCACCCCATAAGCCATAAGCACACTTAACACGAATCCTCTATATCCATCCAAGAAGCCACACTCCACAATATAATGCTTTAAAAACCTGGCTATGGGCTTAAGGGTTAATCCGTATAGTTTCTGCAAGATAGAGAGCTGAGCGCTCCTCGCAAAATAGTCGGCATACCTATCTAGTTTTGCAATAAAGTGAGCAGTGTCTTTATAAGTAAAATGCAAGAGCTTTTCTTTAAGAACCCCAATGTGTTTTGTGTTTTTTATGTCTATCTCTTCATGAACAGCTACCTCCTTGTAACGGTGCAGATCTCGCATAAATAAACGAACGACTTTGTCTTTTTTCCAGATGTGTTTTAAAGGTTTTCCTAAAAAATGGTTTTGTCTGTAAATCCAAAATGCTGTTTTCTCTTTGGGTGGCTCTTTTAAGAGTACTTCTATTTCTTTTTTCAGGGCTTCGGTAACCCTTTCATCTGCATCTAAAAGAAGGATCCACGGATGTTTTGCTTGGGGGATGATCCAGTTTTTTTGTTTGGCTGGGCTCTCATACTTGTGTTGCAGTACTTCAACAAAATCGTATTTTTTAAGCAAAGGCAAGGTCTGATCAGTACTGTATGAGTCGACTATTAAAATCTGGTCTGCAAACTTTACGGATGCAATAAGCTTATCAATGTGCGATTGCTCATTAAATGTGGTAATAATTACAGATAGCTTTTGCATGGCTAAAACGTCTTTAATGCTAAGATAGATCTTTTTTAAAAAGACGCTTCAAGACGTGTATGTGCGCGTGCTGTTTAATTTGTAATAATCAATGAACCAGTGAATCTTACAGGCTTTTCAAAAGAGCCAAACTGTACATTTGCTTGCCACATAAATGTTTCGCCTACAGAAGCTTTTCTTGTGTTGTTTAGTAGAGAGCCGTCCCATTGTTGATCAGGATGATTAGATCTAAATACTAAAGATCTGCTTTTGGTGTACACTTCAACGGTAAAGCCTTTAGCAACTTGTGTGTTTTTCAACAACTCTGGCAACCAAAAATCGTTAACCCCATCAGAATTAGGGCTAAACGCATTGGCCGATAAAAGCGTTATGGGGTATTCGACCTGTAATGTTTGAGTCAATTGTCTTTGACAGCCTTGTTTGTTCTCAACCAAAATTTCAATCTGATAGTCTTTGGCCTTCAAAAACGATTTTTGTGCCGTTTTCGTAGTGGCTGAAGTGCCGTCTTCAAATTGCCATAATATTCTACTTACATCATCAGAAGCGTAGTTGAGCTGGTATACGGGCAGTTTATCTTTTTCAAAGAAATCAACCTCAATATCTTTCGAGGGAATAGGGTAAACCCTTATTTGCCTGGTATGTGTCTTAGCTAAGTGTTTGTTTGAAACGGTTAACTCAACACTATACGTACCAGGGGTCTGAAAAACATGCGTAAAGCGTTCAATTTTATATGACGTACCGTCTGAAATCTTCCAAGCGTATGTTGCCTTTTCGTCTAGATTTTTAGGGGCTCCAAACTCTACTTCTACCCCCTGACAAACAGATGATTGTGCAAAAAAATCAGCTGAAACATCAATCACTTTTTCTCTTTTGAGGCGCGCTAATGACTGATCTTGTGAAGGATTACTCCCCTGAGCTTTAGAAGGCAAAAGAGTTGACGGGGCAGACACTGTGCTTTTATGACTCTGAATCTGTTCTTGTTCTGAAGGTTCTTGTTTATTGGACTCCTGAATTGAAGGTTCTTGACGTCTCTCTTGTGGTTTATCTTTAGATTCTTTTATCTCAACGGATGGCAATGACTCTGCCTGAGGAGTGTTTTCAAATGATAAAGCTGGTTTTTCAGAAGGCAATACAGTATAGGTAAATGCTTTGTTGTTTGATTTTACAATGATCTTTTTTTCGGGTGCCTCTTCTTGATTTGCAAAATAAAACCATACCCCTGCCGCTAAAAAAACCGACAACAATCCTAATACAATAGAATACGATCCAAAGCCCTTGTGATTTTGATCTAACTTTTGGCTTATTGCATCCCAAGCTTGAGGCTCGTAGGGCACCTCAAAATTTTCTAAGGACTTTTTTATGTCTTTTTCAAACTTTTGACTCATCTTATGTGCTTTTGTAGACGTTGTTTTAAGTTCGCTTTAGCTTTAGATAAATTAGATTTAGAGGTGCCTTCACTAATCGATAATTTCTCTGCTATTTCTTTGTGTGAATAGCCTTCCATCACATAGAGGTTAAAGACCATTCTGTATTGAGGAGATAAATTTTGCAACTCTTTAATAATCAGTTTCGGATCTACTAAAAAATCTTTTTCATCTTGATTGTCTTCTGCAATTTGTGCATTATCATATAAGTACTCATCAGAAGCAAAAATGAGTTTATCGCGCTTGCGCTTTCTATAATAGTCAATGGCTGTATTTGCCATAATACGGCGCACCCATCCTTCAAAAGACCCTTTTAGTGTAAAGTTTTTTAACCCGCTAAATACTTTTAAGAATCCTTCTTGCAAAATATCTTTTGCTTCATCTTCATTTCTTGTATATCTAAGGCAAACGACCATCATGTTTCCATATAAGTATTCAAAAATAGCTTTTTGGCTTTTTCTATCTCCTTGAGCTGCTAAGGCTATATGCTCTTTTATTTTAGAGGGATGTAAAGCCATAAAACAACTTAATAACGACGATCATATAAAAGGGTTGCCTGAAAATTAGGTATAAATTTTAAACCGCCAACCTTTGGCCTAGAAAAATAAGCCCAATCCCTAAAATTAAACTGAGCATCAGATATAAAGCCGCGGAGAGATAATCTTGTTTATCTATAAGTGTTAAAACCTCAAATGAAAAGGTTGAAAAGGTTGAAAATCCGCCTGCAAAACCAACCAATGCAAATAATTTATAGTCGTGATGTAATGCAAATACACTGCTGAACTTCTCTGCACAAAAGCCTAAAAAAAAGCAAGCCGTTAGATTTATAATTAAAGTGGCTATATATACTTTATCAGAAATTATATTTCTAGATAACAGTGAAATCATAAAGCGCAACATCCCCCCAAATCCACTGCCAAGAAATACACAAAACAAAGATTTTAACAAACTACTTGTCTAACTATTAATATTCAAACATAAAAAAAGCGAGGAAAATTCCTCGCTTTTTTGTTTTTAGATGATGCGTTTAACTTATTGTTTCTCAAACTTCATTTCTCGGTAAGTATCATCTCTATATGAAACAGGTTCTCCGTCCCAATCAATGTCTTGAGAGGAGTATTTGTATTCATATACTAAGACCATCTCTTTATTGGTTAAACGCTTTACAATATAATTGTCTGAATAATCAATCCCATCGTTTGTTGCTTGGTAATCGCCTTCAATACTTTTTTGACCAACTAAAGCAATAGCTTCTTTCTTTTTGAGCTCTTCTTCTTTATTCTTACCAAGCCAGAACCAAGCCCCTTCATTTACAGAAGTTGAAGAAAGATTATCACTTGTGCTCACAATTGTCTGAACATAAGTTCCGTTTTTATCAAATGTAAAATCAATGTTAATCATTTGAGTATTGCTGTAATCAGCCGGACCTGTCGTTACCCATTGTGATTCAGATATAGTGGTTGTATAGGTACCATCTTCGTCTGTTTCTGTCATAGTGCCTTCAACGAGCTTCCAGTCACCAGCCAATCTGGCTGTTCTAGACTTTAACGATAAAAACGGATCTTCTTCTCCCTTTTTACATCCTGATACAGAAAGCCCTAAAACGAGTGCTCCAAAAAATATTGATTTATATGTCATGATTTAAAATTTTGCACAAAAGTACAAAACTTTACGCAACCACACCCATGCCATCTAAGACTTCTTTGACTTTTCTGACCGCATCTTCTGAGGTTTTTAAAAGCGCTTTTTCGCTGTCGTTTAAATCAAGTTCAATGATTTTTTCGATCCCGTTTTTACCTAGCACCACTGGCACGCCTAGATACAAGTCTTTAATACCGTATTCGCCTTGCAACCAAGTACACACCGGGAAAATACGCTTCTGGTCTTTCACAATGGCTTCAACCATTTGTGCTGCTGAAGCTCCTGGTGCATACCAACCCGAAGTACCTAAGAGTTTCACAATTTCTCCGCCCCCTTTTTTAGTGCGCTCTACAATAGCCTCTATGCGCTCTTTTGACACCAATTCTGTGACTGGAATACCGCTTACTGTGGTATACCGAGGCAAAGGCACCATGGTGTCGCCATGCCCACCCATTAAAATAGCCTGAATGTCTTTAGGTGAAACGTTTAGCTCTAAAGCCAAAAATGACCGGTAGCGTGCCGTGTCTAACACGCCCGCCATACCAAATACCTGAGTCGATGGTTTTTTGGCGGTTAAATACGCACAATAGGTCATAACATCAAGTGGGTTTGAGACCACCACTATTTTTGCATTTGGCGAATACTTAATGGCCTGCTCAGTCACTGTTTTTACAATACCGGCATTGGTGGCAATTAAATCGTCTCGGCTCATGCCTGGCTTTCTGGGAATACCCGAGGTAATCACTACCACTTCAGAGTCTTTGGTAAGCTCATAATTGTTGGTTGAACCCGTAATACGAGAGTCAAAATAGGTGACCGGTGAGGTTTCCCACATGTCTAAAGCCTTGCCTTCTGCAAAATTTTCTTTGATGTCGACCAATACAATTTCGTTGGCGACTTCTCTATTAGCCAAAACATTGGCACAAGTTGCGCCTACATTTCCGGCGCCAATAACAGTTACTTTCATTTTATTACGATAATTAGGTGTGTACAATATACATTTAAAATTAAAAAATCCTACAAGCTGATTTCTAAAAATTGTATATCTTTCAAATATTATAGCAACCCTTGAGTGCATTTGAGCGTCATAAAAGAAAAACCATGTATCGTAACGTCTTTTTATACCTGCTATTATTCTTTTTTTTCGGGGGGATGGCCCACGCACAACCCCAAGGTTTAGATTGTATTGATGCTATACCCTTGTGTGATTTAAATGGCTCTGGAAAGATTTTTCAAAATGCTAGCCCTATAAATAATGATGGCACAATAAGCAACGGTGGTTTAGTTACAGGTGGAGGTAGTGTTGAATATAGTTTACCTGGATTTTCTTGCAATTCTGCCACCATACCTCCAGTGCTTCATTTTGGTTATGAACCTTATGGAGAAAGATGGTTTTCATTTGAAGTATTTCAAGCTGGTGAACTTTGTATGAATATCATACCAGATGTAAATACAGATAACTATGACTACATACTTTTTAATGTTACTAATAGTACTTGTGCTGATGTTCTTTCAAATTCTGCTGCGCTAGTAGAATCATGTAATTTCTCTGCTGGGACAGGAGCAACAGGGTTTACCGGAATAAATGTTGGTGCAACTGGTAGCACAAATAATGAATGCATTACCGTTGCAGTTGGTCAAAAATTTTTACTCTACGTATCTGTTAATGATGCGGTAACAGTATCAAACTCTGGGGTTACTATTGAACAAAACAATTTTGGTGACCCGGGAGCGGCTGATATCTTTGATTTAGTGCCTCCTACGTTAACCACTGCGTCTATTCCTGATTTAACCTGTGGCGATACTCAAATTGATGTTAGTTTTGATGAAGACGTCCCTTGTGTGGGCACTAACTCTATTGGCAATGCAACCGTAACAGTGACTGACCCTGTGGGCAACACCATCCCCCCAGCAAACATCACCTTTACCGGCGCGTCATGTTCAGCAACTTCTGCCTTTAGTAAAGACTTCACTATTAATTTTGTGGCGGCTGATGTAGGGCTTGTAGGCGAATACACCATTGAAATTGTAGGCGCTCCAGATTATTGTGGCAATGGCTCTGTAAGTAAGACGCTTACCTTTGAAGTGCTTCCGCCTTATACCTACGATTTAACCACCACAGGCAACTCAAAATGTACCGGAACAGGTGACGGAACCGCTACTGTTTCTGTTACCAATACTGGACCTAATCCCCCCATAACATACGCATGGAGCACTAGTGTAAATACGTCAGCTACTGAAACTGATTTATCAACCGGCGGACCATACTCTGTAACACTTAATGATGCAAACAGCTGCATGATTGTTGAAGAATTCACTATTGACCAGGTGCCTGGCTCTCAGCCTGTAGCAGCAACCAATCCTGTTTTAAATGCCAAAGATACCTGTCCGGATAATATTGCCGGCACAGGCGCCATTGATTTAACCATTGCAGGAGGTGCTTCACCATACACCTATAGCTGGACGGGGCCTAACGGATTTACCTCTGCTGCAGAAGATCTTACTGGTCTAGTCGCAGGCGACTACACGGTAGATGTGATAGATGCCAACGGATGTGCCCCTGCTAATGGCGCTGCAACCTTTACGGTGCCTTCCTACATGGCGCAATACACCATTTCAACATCTTCTATTGACGATACTTGTGGTAATGGCCTTGGGTCTATTAAAATTACGTCAATCACCGATCAAAACTCAGGATCTTATAGCCCTTTTACTTATTCTTGGGATAATGGCCCGTTTATGGCAGGAGCAGATGAAATTACCGGTTTAAACTCTTCATCGCACCTGGTTGAAATTATAGACAAATACGGGTGCTCTGCAACAAAAACAAATATTGAAGTTTTAAATTTTGTGCCAGAAATTAACTTCTCTACTACAAACATTCCGGATACTTGTGCCGGTCAAGGCGCAGGCCCTGTTGGCTCTTTTACAGTGAATACTGCTACTGTTGATGCCGCTAGCGAAGGCAACTTAACCTCTCCGTTCTCTTATGGCTATGATTTATCCGCTCCTACACCTGGCAATGGTATTTTTACTGATATAGCAGCGGGACATAATATTGAAATTATCTTTGAAGACGCCAAAGGGTGTAGAGATACTATTTTTGATCAGATACAAGATTATCAACCCAATTTTCAGGGCATCTTATTTACCAACGATGACACGTGCTTATCAGGCAAAGGGAGCATCTTTCTACAAGTAAACCCAGGCAACGAATTCACCTTTCCGTTAGTCTATCAGTGGAATAATGACCCCTTATTAACAGATAGTTTTTTAATTAATCAAACGGCAAGTTCAAATGCATACAGTCTAAGTGTAGAAGACAAATACGGGTGTACCACTATTTTAAGTGATCAAATTGACAATTTTGAGCCTACTTACAGCTTTAATCCAGCAATAGCACATGACACCTGTTATGCGCCCGCTGGGCCTTTTTATGGTAGTATTGAAGTAACTGTAAGCGCTTCAGATGCTGGATTTGATCCTGGTACAATTGATTATGCTTGGACAGGCACCAATGTTCCTGCACCAGCACCTAACAGCAATATGCTTGATGAAATAGCAGCAGGCAACGACTATAATTTAGAAATAACAGATCAGTATGGTTGTACGGCCAATGAAACATTTGTAGTAAATGATTTTAAAGTTCAATATACAGTGGCCACAACGCCTGTTAACGCCTTATGCACAAGCAGCACGGGCTCTATAACGGTTGATCAAATTACGGCTAATTTTCCAGATTTAACTTCTGCTAATGTTGATGTGAATGACCCAAACATTAGTTATGCTTGGAGTATTGTAACTGGCACAGATGATCCGTTTTTAAACGACATCCCTTCTGGAAACTATACGGTAGTGGTGACAGACAATTATGGCTGTTCTAATACACCTATTAATATTCCGGTTAATCAAACCAATGACCCAGACTTAACATTAGAGGTTGTGTCAAATACTATGGTATCTTGTGTGGGGTCTGTTGATGGTGAAGCTACTGTAAATGCTTCTGATATTTCAGACCCAGCGGGTGGCTATATGTATGAGTGGGATGCTGCCGCTTTAAATGCAACTACAGCAACAGCCAGTGGTTTAGCGCCTGGTTTGTACAATGTATCTGTAACCGACGCCAATGGCTGTGAAACCTCTACATCTGTGACTATTGGCGAACCCAGCCCAGTAGAATTATTGCCATTATCTGATACCACCATTTGCATTGATGGCAATGCATTATTTACAGCCGAAGCCAGTGGCGGAACGACAGATCCTGCTTGTGTAGGCAATCCAGCCTTATGTTATGACTATTTTTGGCAAGATCCGGGTGCTACTCCAGGAGATGCTAGCTTTTTAGGTTCTCCAACAAATGACACGACTATTTATCAGGTATTTGCTGAAGATGACAACGGATGTAAATCAGATACCCTAGAGGTGTCTGTGTTTTTGTATGATTCGCTTACCCTTATGTTTGATCAGCCTGAATATTCTATTTGTGAGGGCGATTCGCAAGACATCACAGTAATTGTAGAAGGTGGCAATGGCGATAATCAGTTTGTGTGGAGTACTGGCGAAACCGATTCTATTATCAATATAAAACTGGGGCTTTTAGATGATCCTAACTTTTCGGTGACCGTAACAAATGGCGCTGGGTGTTCAACTCCTGCCGTAGACATACTTACCACGATTGGGGTTGACCCGTTAGCCGAAGTAAACTTTACACCATCTAATTACGCGGCTTGTCCAGGCGACACGATTGAATTTACCATTAATGGCTTCGACCCAGATAACCTCTATCAAATTGGCTTTGGAGACAATACGTCATCTTATACAGACACTAGTGTGCTTGCGCACCAATACAACACCTCTGGTCATCAAACCGTGACCATGGAAATTGTAACGCCTGCAGGATGCGTGACAAGAGATACTCTAGAGCCTAGTGGTATTTTTGTGCATCCCACTCCAGAAGCTCTGTACACCTACGAGCCCAATCCCCCCACAAACATAAACCCTAATGTGGTCTTCTCTAATTTAAGCGAAGGCGACCCCACCTGGTGGATCGACAACCAAGCGTTTACCAATGATTTGGTTGAATACGAATTCTTAACGCCTGACTCTACCTATTTGTGTACCTTGGCCACAATGACTACATACCCTAATCCTTTTGGAGGTATAAGCACCTGTGTAGATACGGCCTTTTTTGAAATACGCGTACAAACCACCACTATTCTTTATGTGCCTAGCGCCTTTACACCAGATGCGGATAATGTAAACGACTTATGGGGCCCTGAAGGTGAAGGCATCACCAGTAATTGTGGTTATCACTTGCGTGTGTATAGCCGTTGGGGTGTTTTAGTTTTTGAAACCACTGACTTTGAAGAAAAGTGGAATGGCAGATTAAACAACACCGATGAATTAGTTCCGCAAGGTAAATACCACTATATAATCGATTACATTGACCATGCCGGACGTGAAAAAGAATTGGCTGGATATGTTTTTGTGATTAATCCGACTGAGTAACCCCTCTTACTTTAAAAAATAATTTCTTGATGAAGAATATATTTTCTCTGTTTTTATTTGTTTTAGCTAATTTATCGTTGATCAGCCAAACCTCTGTTGATGATGCTTTAGACGACGGCGGCATGCAAGACGCTAAAAACATTATAAAATTTGATGTCATAAGGCCGTTTGAAGGGATTATTGGACTTGGATATGAACGTGTGTTGTTTGATTTTTTCTCAACTGAAGTGTCTTTTGGCTATACGCCAGGGTATTACTTATTTGATGCTGTTTCAAGCTCTGATAATTTGTATCTTAAAGAACAAGCATTCAATGGCTTTGCTTTTGCTATACAGCCTAAATTTTATTTTGCTAGTAACGCACCGGAACTTAATAGTTTTGGCCCTATGTATAAACAGCGTTATTATGATTTTGGCAATGCAAAACAAATTACAGAAAGAGATATTCTACTTAATTACGAAATACAATTACGCTCAGGTGAGCGATTTATTTTTAGTTACTCTGCCGGTATGGGGATAAGAAAACGAGTCTATTCTAGAGCCTTTCACAACGACCCCTCTTTAAGCTCAATTGTAATATCTGGACTAGAAGATAAAATTGATTTAATTGTGCCTTTTTCACTAAAGATAGGTTATCTCCTTTTTTAAAATAACTCTATAAATTATTACTCATGATTCGCTATTATTTATTCCCAATTTTAGCTTCTTTATTTATCAGTTTTAACACCCTGAGTCAAACTAAAAAGGCCGACAACATAAGTGTTGAATGGGGCGAAGAGAATCCCGCAAAAGCCGGGCGGTTGCCCTTAAAAATTGTAGGTGAAGATGGCTCTTCTACATTTCTTTTAAAACGAAGAGCAAAAATGGGTAAGTATATTTACATATTAGAACGTTACGATCAAAAGCTACATCGAACGCATTCTCAAGACATTGATTTAGAAACTAACGGAAAAAAACTAGCCTTTGAAGAATGCATATACTTAAACAATAAAATCTATTTTTTTAGTTCTTTTTACAACCAAAAATCTAAAAAAATGTTTTTGTTCTCACAATCAATTAACCCTACAAATCTTACGTTAAATAATGATTTAGCCCCTCTTATTGAAATTACAAATCTTGAACGAAAAAAGTCATTATTTTTCGGGCAAGCTCAATCATCAAACTTTAACTCTAAATTATCTGAAGACAAATCAAAACTTGTGTTTTTTTATGAGGCACCGACCTCTGAATCTGAAGTCGTTGTGCTTGGTGCTAGAGTATTTGATCAAAACATAACCGAATTATGGGGCAAAGACATTACATTACCTTATAAAAACAATCTCTTTCATACTAAAGATTATATTATAGATAATCACGGAAACTTACATCTTCTTAATAAGATATATAAAGAAAAACAAAAAACAAAAAGCAGAAAAGGCACTCCTAACTATAACTACCAGTTACTGTCTATTAATAATGAAGGGTTAAATCAAAAAAAGACGCCAATCTCATTAGGCGATCAGTTTATTACGGATATGAAAGTGCGGGTTGACAAAAATAAGCTAACATGTAGCGGCTTTTATTCAGATGAAAACTCTTACCAAATTAAAGGAACCTATGTACTGCAATTAGATCTTGAATCACAGGGTATATTAAGTGAAGACAAAAAAGATTTTGATATTGATTTCATTACACTTAATATGACCGATAGACAAAAAAATAAAACTGAAAAAAAAGCAGAAAAGGGTAAAAATGTAGAATTATACGAATATGATCTCGATGAGATTATAGTGTGTGAAGATGGTAGTTTTTACATGCTTGCAGAACAGTATTATATTAAAATAACCACCACCACAACTACAACAAATGGACAAACCTCCACTAGAACAACTGTAACATACTATTATAATGATATCATTGTTGCTAAGGGCTCAAAAGAGGGTAAAATATTATGGGTCGATAAAATACCCAAAAGACAAAAAACATCAAACGACAAGGGCTCAACTTCATCGTATGTAGCCTTAGAAAAAGATGGTGAGCTCTTTATTATTTTTAATGATCATAAAGATAACTTAAGTTATACTGGACAAGGCAAACTAACGTATTATAACAAAAAAAGAAAGCAGTCTGCAGCAGTTTTAGTACATGTTAGTGCAGACGGGAAATCAAAGAAAAACGTACTTTACAATTTAAAAGAAGAAGACGTTTATGTCTATCCTTTATTCTCTTTTACAAGCGAAAAAAATAAAGAAATTCTTCTTTATAATAGAAAAGGAAAAATTGAAAAATTAGTGCGCTGTACTCCTAAATAATGTAACCTGTTTTTTTGGGGGGATGGATGAACAAGCCTTATATTCTTATGATTCTACTACTACAAAAAGCAGAAGCTTATTCAACTACGTTCAGGATTATTGAAGTTACCCCATTTTTCATGGACTAATCCTCTGTAAGTATTGTTATTATTGAGTTTTTTATGTTTTACAAGTGAAAATCCTCTTTTTTTTTAAAAAAATGGGGGATGTGTTTTTAGGAATAAAAAAAGCGTTTGAACTTTGTAATTCTCATATAACAAAAGACAAACGCTTATGAACTATTCACTAATTGCAA
>JAHDCS010000076.1 GCA_020629755.1 Flavobacteriales bacterium
ACTAGAACAAACCATGAGTCGTTTTTTTGTGTTTATCAGTAAATCTCAAGTGGTATTTATGTATGTCTGTTCTTTCTTCTACAAGCTTTCTGGGTCTTCATGGATACAAGGAAAAGCCATAGAGATCATATTACTTGACCCTCAGTATTCATCAGCTTTTTTTTCATATGAAATGTTTGGGGGGATTGGTGCCGCGGCATTAAATTATTTTGTGCTTCTGTATCATCTCTTATTTGTTGTCGGGGTATGTACTAAGAGATTCAGAAATAAAATTCTATGTCTTGGGATTATCTTTCATCTAGGCATTCTTTGGGTGATGGGCTTACCAGATTTTAGTCTATTCGTGCTGGCGAGCTATACTTTGTTTATCAAGGTGGATGAGTCCAAAATATAAAAGTGCAATCAGTATAGGAGACTGTACAATGCCTATAATATATCTGGCAATGGCATAGGCCTGATGACTAAACCCGAATAAAGCGCCTGCACAAAAAATAAAAAAAGAAATACCTGTAAGTAATAGATAGAAAAACATGGCGTTTTTAGCTGCTTTAGGCTGGCGCAAGAAGGAGAAAAGCCGATGGCATAACATAGCGTATATCCCGACAAATATAAGAGTCAATACATACTTGAAATAATAAAGCCCATAGTACGAGAAAGAAGCATAGAGTATATCTGAAGCCTTAGTAATGTATCGCTCTTGTTCAAACCAAAGGTAGCCTAACCTAAAATTGAGATGTTTGAAAAAAAAGTCTCTTATATACCCCATTAAAAAGATAAGGATTACCCATAAGAGTATTTTAATTTTAAACACCATCTTTTTTAAAAAAGCACCTTTGAACTAAAGGTTTTTACCCAAAACCACCATAGAAAAAAAACAAGGGTATAGATGATTATAGTAAAGGTATAATTGTGATTGAACTCGAGCCATGACGTATCTATGTACGCAATATAGGCTAAAGCCATAATGCGTAAGGCGTTTGAAAGATGGATGGCGAGTATGCCTAAAGGGATGTATATTAGTTTGTTTATAATGCGGCCAGGGTATGCCAAAATAAAAATAGAAAAGAGCGCAAATATTTCAACGCCGTTGCACGGGTCTCCGATCCATACTCCATGACTGCCATCTATGCCAAGGGTGGTGATGCTGCTGTCAATATTAGAAAAGTCAATTAAATCAAATCCTAAAATAGAGAGCCCATTAACAGAGAGCCACTTTAAATTATGAATAACAGCATCATCTATATATCTAGAAGGGTTAAGCCAAAATTTATAGAGGCAAAACCAAAGAATATATAATGAAAGCGCCGTAGAAATAAACCGATTAATAGGATTATTTAAAGCATGTTTGAGGTTCAAGAATCTGCTTTTTTTGCTTCTTTAAGGTTTCTTAATCCAATGCCAGCGCCTAAAACAATAAGAGCTGTAGTCCCAGAATCAATAGGAATACACGGTGGAGGCCAACAAGGAGGTGTTGGCGAACCTGCAGGCGGTGGTGGTGGAGGTGCAAATAAAGATGCACTTACACTTAAAAAAACAAGAACAAATATGCTTTTTAAAAACTTCATGGACTAATCGCAACAAAGGTATACTTATTTATTTAAAAATTTGTTTCACTTGAAGTGTTTCTTTCTCGTTGCTAATGATCACAGAATAAACCCCAGTAGCATTAGGGAGGGTTAATTCTTGATTAATCATATTGGTTTGTTTTAAATGTACGTCTTTAATTACTTTTTGACCAAGTGTATTATATACTGAAATGGAAATATCTTGTGTCGAAAACAGTGTACCCTGGATCGATAGATTAGCACCATTCAATAGATAATTCAATGAAGAAAAAACATCTAGTTCATTTGAAGTTAACCCATTGGTTATAGTAATAGTTTGTGAACTAATACTGTTACATCCATTGCTATTCGACGCAGAGAGTCCTACTTGGTACGTTCCTGGCGAAGCGTAGGTATGTGTAGGCTCATCTAATGGGCTGTTGTTACCATCGCCAAAACTCCACGAGTGTTGATCAGACCCGGTAGAGGTGTTGTAAAATAAAATTTCTTGACCAACAGAAAAAGTATCGGCATCTGTTGTAAATGATGACACAACATCTTCAGGTTCTGTAACACTATATTGTTCGTTAATTGAACAATTGTTCTGATCAGTAATAGTGATCGTATAATTGCCAGCAGTTAGACCATTTACTTGCGCACCTTGGTGTGTCATATTACCCCAATTTAACTGGTATGGCGCTGCGCCACCACTAATTTCAAGACTAATACTTCCATTATCCTCACCAAAACAAGCAACATCAGATTGAATTTGATCTACTAAAAGTGGAGAAGGATCATTGATTTCAACTGCAGTAATCTGTTCACACATAGTATTTTGGTTTGTTACAGTGATACTGTATAAACCACTGGTAAGATTTGAAATTTGTGACGTAGTAGCATTATTAGACCAATTGTAAGTATAAGAATCAGAAACATCCGTTAAATTAACTGAAGCAGAGCCTAAAGCATCTTCAAAACAAGCATTATTTGTAGTGGTAAAACTTTCAACTAAAGGTTCAGCGTCAATGACTTGTGCATTTTTTGTAATGGAACAGCCTTGACTGTTAGATATTGTAACCGTATACTCTCCAGAGCTAATATTGTCAATGACATTTAACGAACTATTGTTAGACCACGCATAAGTAAGGTCAGAATAATTAGAAGATAAACTTACTTTTCCTGAACCGGTCCCTGTACAGGTTGTAGGGTAAGTATCTACTATAATTTGATCAGGCTCTAAAGAGCTTTTTAACTCACGAATAGTTGTAATTGTTTTTTGAGTGGTTTGATCATACACATCAATGTGATAAATGCCTGGTTCTAAAACGGCGTAAGAGTCTGAGTTTTGATTTAAAGTTACTTCACGAATCGTATTGCCGTCTTTTGTCCAGGTGTAGGTGTAAGGACCAATACCAGGAGTAGTGACTTCAATGGTTCCATTTTGGTCATCATCACAAACAGGATCTGTATAGGTTACATCTAAAGGAGATGAGATGTTCAAAAATAATCGACGGGTATTTTGATCGTTATTTGTAAAAGAATAGATCTGCCCCTCATTTTCAATCGGAATAAAAGTACCTGAAATTGAATCTTCTAACACTACAATTTTATTTAAATCACTGAACAATTCAATGTTATGAAATGAAATTTGATAGTTATCAGTTGTGTTTTGAGCGCCATACTTTCTTGATATTTCTAGAGGGATTCTTGTTGCGCTTACATCGGTAGGGATGGCATTTAAATCTAAGTTATTTTGATCGGAAACACTACTAATACTTAAAGCCCCATTTTCATTTCCAAGATCATGATTTTCTAAAAACCAATCATAACCTACAGTTGCTGAATCATTTAAATAAATGGTGGTAGATTCTACTCTTTCTCCAGAATTCACATTCATGGTAATATCTAAATTGGCTAAGATACCCGCAGCAATCCTTTGTGTATTAAATGCATCTTGATTGGCATTTTCTGTTTTGTCTGATTCTTCAAAAGTAACAGAAGCTCCAGCCATAGCTGCTTGAATATAAAAACCTTCGCCAGAAGATAAAACATGTCCTGACCCATCAGGATTTAGGGTTAAGTAATCTCCACTTCCATCATTTTTTAATACATATACAGCACCTCCTGAAGCACCAGCAACATTTGTGAAGTTTAAACTATCGACATACACATGTGCCGCATAAGGATTGCCTACTAAGTTAAATCCTTCGCCATACATACAACCACTGCCAGATGTGAAATCAAGGTTAATAGCTTGGGTGCCATGATGCAAAGTTCCTTTCATGTCTAATGTTGTATCTGGATTTGCATACATAAACCATCCAGATTTTTGACTGCCCCATAATAAATCGTCAGCCAAGCCAGATGGAGTAAGGTAACTACAAGTCGCTTCATCCCAGTTGCTCATTGAAACAAACCAATAGCCAGGGTCATCACTTCCTGGAAATCCAGTGGTATACTCATCATCTGCCCATGAGCCAATAGTACCGTTAGTAATTTGTGGGCCTAGCATATACCAATAAGCAGAATCATCTTCATTTAAATATCTTTCAGTGGTAATATTACCCGTAAACGGAATAGGATCTGCGGTAGAAGATAGATCAGATAAAATAGCTGTGCCACTGGCATCCGATTTTAAAATGACATTATCGTTAAAGTTAAATTGTCCATCTCTAATCTCTATACTATTAAAGACTTCTAAGATTGAAAAATCAACTGAAAACTCAGGGACAATACCACTAGAATTTTCAACAACAATATTTGAAATAGAGGTGGTGTCAGTACCATAAATAAGCTGAGCTTTTGTTGAGCTATTAAATCTTAAAGCGCCATCTGTTAAATAAGAAATAGCAGTCTTATCAGAGTTATTGTAAAGATCGCCAGTTAATGAAATTTGTTTGTCAGATAAATTTAATAGTGAACCAGATTCAATGGTCAAATCATCAAAAGTAATACTATCATTGCCAGATAGAATATTTACGCCATTCGGATTTTGAATTACCACGTCACCAAAATTGGTAAGACCAGAGATATTTTGAGCACTACTCATGTTCATAAATTCTACATGAAACCCATCTATAACGGTATTAAAGACACCTAAATCTGTAAAATCTCCAGTGATTCTAAAACTAGCATCCGTACTGAAAACACCATTTGTATTGATAAAAAGATCTGAAAAAGTTACATCGCTAGCCATATCTAGTAGTAATCCGCCCGATATATTAGTGTTGGATACTTCAACAAGGCCATCATAATCCATAAAAGCGCCGTAGATGCGCTGAGTTCCTGTACCGTTAAAATTTATGGTATCAGTAGCATTTGCTGTAATAGATCCAAAGTTGGTGCCATCGTCCATTCTGATACTTCCAGAGAGATCAATGTTATATCCAGACATGGTTAAAGGGCTTAATACTTGGAGCTCGTTGTAAATATTGCTGCCATCAAGATCAGCCGTTAAATTCACACCAGCAGTATTTAAGAAGATCAAATTATAGTATTCAAATGTATTGGCACCAGTGTAAGTTTGTGCCGCAGAACCATTGTAAGCAAAACTTGAAGCATTAGCTGGATCAGCTGAAATGGTTGCTCCTCCTATTAAATTTAAAGTTTCGTTAAGTAAAAGTGTAGCGCCAGCAGTTTTCATATTTATAGTGATGTCAGATGCAGCACCAGAACTATTACTAAAGGTTAAGTCTCCAATTTCTAAAGTATCATTCACATCACATAAAATAGTAGAGGATCCACCTTTGAATAAAATATAATCCGAAATGACGGATTTGCCATTAATAGTTGTTGTGATATTAGCTCCTGCAGCTGAAGCCACATTTTGTAATATGCTCGCAACGTTTAATGATCCATCGACGGTTAAAGATAACGTAGAAGTATTGGAAAGCACTCTAAGAGCATTGTTGCCTGAGGCAAGATTAAAATTTGCTTCGCCACCAGAGCCAATCGAAATATTTGTGGTTGAAAAATCAGATCCAGGATTTATAGACGTTGTAAAAGAATTAGCGACGTTTAATTGCCCATTAAAAGAAACAGTCATTAAACCGAAACTAGAGCTTTGAAGAACACTGAATGTACTAGAAACATCTAGAGTATCTCCAGCAGATAAAGTAAAAGACTCAATGCCGCTACCAACGATTTGAATAGAGGTGCAAGCATTATTTTGAGTTGTTGACACATTGTTGCTGTTTGTTATAATGGCGTTATCAAGTGCTCCAGGGTAGTGAGTGCCGGCTATACAAGGGCTACAAGCGCCCATACCCCAAGTGTTTCCGTCTTCCCAGTTGCCTGAATTTTGAGAGGTAAATGTTGTTTGTGACACTAATGAAATAGATGTAATAAGGCTAAATACAAAAAAGAATATTTTTTTCATTTTATAAATTTAGAAGTTGTTGTTTAAGTGTTTTATCTGCTGGATTCTCACCCAACCAAATCTTTAAAAAAGTACTTTTGAACTTATGATCTGTAAAGGTTTTTTGAAGTGCATTATTGATGTAAACCTGAAGACCTGTTTTTTGGGAATAAAAAAACGCACACGTTTCTCCTTTAGTTAAAGAATTCTCTTTAAAAAGAGAAACTATAGAGTTGATGTCTTTTTGAATAGAAGACGTATTGTTATTGGTGGCTTTTTGAAACCCTTCTTTGATGGCATCTGCTATTTTTTCTCCGTTGATTAAGCTAGAGACTATCCGAATATCTAAAAAATAGGACTGCTCACCGTCACAAATAGCCGCAACATTTGATGTTGTTTTAGGGAGGTATAATCCGGCTACATATAAATCTAAGAAAAATTTTTCTCTTAAACCAGCACCATTTAACATAAGTGTTTCGCCTTCAACAGTTTTTGTTTTAGAAAACGTGATGCCTTCTACTGTTTTTTGAGCAAAGCAATTTGGCTGATTTGATATAAATCCTCCAAAAAAAAAGAATAAAAGACTGCTTATTATATACGGACACTTCACAACACTAATATATAACAAAAAATAAAGCTTTCGAAGAGCAGCAATCGCTTTTTGTGCACAAATTAGTTATGCGTCAATATTTGCATATTTAGCATTTTCTTCAATGAAAGCCCTTCTTGGAGGTACTTCATCGCCCATAAGCATAGAGAATACACGATCAGCTTCTGCAGCATTTTCTATGGTTACTTGTCTTAATGTACGTGTTTCTGGATTCATGGTTGTTGACCATAACTGCTCAGCGTTCATTTCTCCTAAACCTTTGTAGCGCTGTATGTTTACGGAACTTTCATTGCCAGAGCCTTTTAAATCTTGTATGGCAGATTCTCTTTCGTCTTCGTTCCAGCAGTATCTTTGTTGTTTTCCTTTTTTAACTAAGTAGAGTGGGGGTGTGGCAATATAGACGTATCCAAGAGAAATGAGCTCTTGCATGTGTCTAAAGAAAAAGGTGAGAATAAGCGTTGTAATGTGAGAACCATCGACATCTGCATCACACATGATAATGATTTTATGGTATCTGAGTTTCTCAATATTTAAGGCGCGTTCATCGTCTTCAGTGCCTACAGAAACACCAAGTGCAGTGTAAATATTTCGAAT
>JAHDCS010000019.1 GCA_020629755.1 Flavobacteriales bacterium
TTGCCCATGGGCCCAATCATACATAGGGTAGATACACCACTGGTCACCAGTTCGGTGGTGGCTAATATGTTTTATTCTGTACATTAACGGATCGCGCAAATGCATGTTTGGAGAGCTCATGTCAATCTTAGCTCGAAGTACACAATGCCCTTCTTTAAACGCGCCGTTTTTCATTTTTTCAAATAACAAAAGATTCTCTTCAATAGATCGTTCTCTAAAAGGGCTGTTTTTTCCGACACTAGTCGGGGTGCCTTTCATTTCAGCGATCTGTTCTGCAGAAGAATCATCAACGTAAGCCAAGCCTTTTTTAATTAGCGTTACAGCCCATTTGTATAATTGGTCAAAGTAATCAGAGGTATAATATACATCGGCCCATTTAAAGCCTAACCACTCAATGTCTTTTTTGATGGCTTGTACGTATTCGTCGCTTTCTTTTTCAGGATTGGTATCGTCAAAACGCAAGTTTGTTTTGCCACCGTGTTTTTCGGCCATAGAAAAGCTAATCCAAATGGCTTTGCAATGGCCAATATGCAAGTATCCATTGGGTTCTGGCGGAAATCGTGTTACAATTTCTTGATGCTTACCAGCTTTTAGATCAGCGGTAATAATTTGGTCTATAAAGTGCCAAGGTTTTGAAAAATCACTTGAAACATCCATGCTTGAATACAGTTTCTTTGTTACTCTACATTAATTTGATAAGGCAATCGAGCCTGAACGCCCTTAAGCTTTTCAAGAGTCTGAATTTGCTTAAACACACTATAATGTTTACCTAAAGAAGACTTTAAAAAACGTTCTTTTACTTCCTGACCTGTTAATTGCTCTATAATGATCTGAAATGGATCTTTTTCTTTAGGATATTCTGCCACAGCATAATCTTCAAGATTAGCCAATTCAGCGGCTCGTTTTATAGCTTTTTTCATCCCCCCAAACTCATCTATAAGGCCAATCTGTTTGGCATCTTCGCCACTCCAGACGCGCCCTTCGCCGATGCTGTCTACTTGTGCTACGCTCATGCTTCTGCCTTCAGCTACTTTGCCTATAAAGTCTTTGTAAATTTTCACTACGCCTTCTTGAATAATCATCCGTTCAGATTCACTTAAGGGCTTAGTTAAATCATAAATATCAGCATAGTTGCCGGTTTTAACACCATCAAAAGTCATCCCGAGTTTATTGTTGTAAAATTTCTGCATGTTAGGAATAACACCAAATACGCCAATAGACCCAGTAATAGAATTTTCAGAGGCCAAAATTTCATTTGATTCACAGGCGATATAATACCCGCCACTTGCAGCAACATCTCCCATAGAGACTACCACAGGTTTTTCTTTTTTAGCCAAAGCCATCTCTCTCCAAATCACATCTGAGGCCAATGCACTTCCGCCACCAGAATTTACACGCAAGACAATGGCTTTAACCTCTTGGTCTTCTCGGGCATCTCGTATCATTTTAGAGACCGACTCAGAGCCAATAGTTTCATGATCTCCTTTGCCAGACTCTATCCCCCCATAAGCAAAAATCATTGCCACTTTATCCGCATCAGATTTTTCTTTTTTATTCACTTTGGCACTGTATTTTGACAAACAAATACTGGCAATTTTCTCATCTTCAGGCACATCAAGTAAGGTTTTGAAATGCGCAATAAGCTCGTCTTTATAAATCAGTTTGTCGACCAGTTTATTTTCAAGCGCATCGCTAGCCTCTCGGTTGCTGAGATTATCAGCCATGCCTTGTAGATTTTCAACAGAGATCCCTCTGCTTTGAGAAATTTCGCGAAGCATCTGATCCCATAAGTCTTGAACGTAAGTCATGGTTTGTTCTTTATTAGCCGCGCTCATCTTCTCTAAGATCAAGGGTTCAATGGCGCTTTTAAATTTACCATGACGAATAATTTGAGGCTCAATGTCTAACTTTTCTAGCGTACCTTTAATAAAGGCTATTTGAGAGCGTAAGCCTGTAAACTCAACCATCCCTTCCGGAAATAAAAACACAGAATCTGCAACACTGCTCAAATAATAACTTTTATGCGAGTATACTTCTGCATAACTGTAAATAAATTTTCCGCTTTCTTTGAAATCTATTAAAGCATCTCTAAGTTCTTCAACTGTAGCCATACCGGCCTCAATGAATGTGGCGGGTTCAATAAAGATACCTTTAATTTTATCGTCTGTTTTAGCAGCCTGAATACTGTTAAGAGTCTGGTATAAGCCAATTTGCGCAATCGACTCCATGGTGACGGGATTAAAATTAGCCAGTGGATTATCGATAGATCTGTCTACAATAGGCGCCTCTAATTTAAGATGTAGAATAGAATTGTTTTTAACCTTAATACCATCAGATGAAGAAAACGAAGCAGAAATAGCTAAGAACACAGCAGCTAAAAGAAAAAATAAACAAAGTCCGAAAAAACTGGTAAAAACAAGCTTTAGAAATTTCATTTTTAATAAAATTTTAAGAGGGTTAATGATTTGAAAAACAGATGTTTTATCATGATTACTGGGTGCAAAAGTAACAGAAATCACTTGAATAGTAACTAAAATTTATGTATTTTTGCATACAGAAACCAACTAAAACTCTCAGTATGCAAAAGGTAAAGGTTTTATACATCTCTCAAGAAATCCTTCCGTATAATAAAGTAGAAACGCAAATTGCAAAAGTAACAAGAGAACTTCCGCAACATGTCAATGAGACGCATGAAAAAGATGTGCGTTTGTTCATGCCCAAATACGGTTCAATCAATGAAAGAAGATACCAATTACATGAAGTGATTCGTTTATCGGGGATGAATATGGTCATTGATGATGTTGATTATCCTTTAATTATTAAGGTGGCGTCTGTACCTGATGCTAAAATGCAGGTGTACTTCATGGATAATGAAGAGCTCTTTACTAGAAAGTCAGTTTTCGGAGATGAGTCTACGCCTTTCTTTGCGGATAACCATACTAGAATGGTCTTTTTCTGTAGAAGTGTATTAGAAACAATTAATAAACTTGGCTGGGTACCAGATATTATTCATTGTAATGGGTGGATGACTTCTCTAATACCTGCGTACATCAAAAAGAATTATGCTGAAGAGTCTGTGTTTAAAAATGCAAAAATTGTATTTAGTACTTACAATGCACTTGAAGGAGAGTTAGACACTAGTCTTTCTAAAATATCAGAATACGGGAATGTTTCTTCGGAGATGCTATCTGAAATTTCTGAACCAAACTGGGAAAACCTTACCAAGTATGCGGCTAAGTATTCAGATGGTGTTGTGTTAAGTTGTAACAATAATGTGATGGAAGATTATCTTAATAAAAATAACATTCCGTTTGTGAAAGAAACTACGGGTGAAGATTTTGATAAAATCAACACCTTCTATGATAGTGTATACGTACCTTTAACCGTTGAGGTTTAAGCCTCATAGTATTTGGTATGATTCAAAATAAATCTAAACCATGGTCATTTCTTTTGTTGATCATGGTTTTTTTTATGTCTTGTTCCAAAGACAGTTTAATGGGCGATCAAGCTACGGATGCAGCTTTAGCTAAATTTTCCTTTACAGATCACATTAAGCCTGTTATCAAAACAGTATTTCAGGATCCTTTTCCGAGTTATACCCAGCAGAATGCTGAGCTGATTGAATCAACTGGTGCGGCGCCACTTTATATGTTAGGAGGTATTCATGATGTAAACATAGGAACATCTACCTCCTCTCTTATTTTACAAGTTGCCCCAGTTACCCTGACCTTAACAGCCGATCAATTAGCGGCCTACTCGGTTGATTCTCTAACACTTTCTTTAGACCACAGCAGCAGTTATGGCTATGCCTCTTCGCCCATGGCGTTTAGGGTGCATCAAATAACCCAAGAGCTTATCTCTTCAGACGATTATTTAACCAATGCTGTTCCTGAATTTAATCCAGTGCCTATTGCCTCTACTCAAAGTCAAGTTTTTGATTTTACCGATAGTGTCATCACCGATTCAGTAGCGGCACCGCCTCAGCTAAGAATACCATTACCCACTGATTTTGGCGATGCTTTAGTGGCCCAATCCTTAGCTGGAGAATCAGCGTTTTTATCTGAGTTTAAAGGATTATTCTTAACCTTAGATACACAGTTAATCTCAATCCCTCAACAAGGTCAAGTGTATAGTTTTGATATTTTTAGTGTGTATTCGGGTATTACGGTGTATTTGTCTGATGATAACGGCACAGAGATCTCTCTTCGATACCCCATCAAGTCTGATGGTGTTAATTTTCAAAGTTTTAAGCATAATTACCATCCCGCCGTATTCAATCAAATTAATTTAGACACTAGTGCATCAACGACCTATTTAACGTCTATGCAAGGTTTAATACCAGTTGTAAGCATTGATGATTTGGATGTGCTGAACAATGATTCTATATTCATAGCCAAAGCAAGTTTAATAGTTGAGCAAGAAGCCTCTTCAGAGTTTCCGACCCTATCTGTACACAATCAGCTAATGATTGTAGAGAAAGACACCAACACCACTTTTGGCTTTAGAAATATTTTAGATGCTTCTCTTGGGCTTTCTCACACGGACGGATCGTATGATATTTCGAGCAATACGTACACCTTTAATATCACCCGTTATTTGCAAGATAAAATACAAACAGGTGCGCCGATTGAATTTTATATTCATGCCAATCGTTTAGGGCTTTATGATCCGGCCATCACTATTTTTAATAATGCGCTCTCTAAACCAAGATTAGAAGTGTATTACAGTAAAATCAATCATTAATACAAGGCTCTAAAACATTTTTTTGTAAGTTGTAATCAGAATTGAATTTCTATGTGTGGAATTGTAGGTTATATAGGTGAAAAACAAGTGTATCCATTCTTAATTAAAGGCTTAAAAAGGCTCGAGTATAGAGGATATGATAGCGCAGGAGTGGCGTTGCTAAATGGCGATATAAAACTTTACAAGTGTAAAGGTAAAGTAGCAGATCTTGAAAAGATAACCAAAGATCAAGATACAAAAGGGTCTATTGGTATTGGACATACCCGTTGGGCTACACACGGACTGCCTAATGATGTCAATGCACATCCGCATTTTTCAGATTCTAAATCTATTGTGATGATTCACAACGGTATTATAGAAAATTATACAGCGCTAAGAAAAACATTAGAATCAAGAGGCTATACCTTTAGAAGTGAAACCGATAGCGAAGTGCTTTTAAATTTGATTGAAGACGTACAAAAAAAAGAAAAACTTCCGCTAAATGAAGCAGTTCGAATAGCGCTATCAGAAGTGGTAGGCGCATACGCCATTGTGCTTTTTTCAAAAGAAAATCCAGATCAGCTCATCGCGGCTAAAAAAGGCAGCCCACTTGTTATTGGGATTAGCAAAGATGAATATTTTTTAGCGTCTGATGCTACGCCAATTGTTGAATACACCCGAGAGGTTGTGTATTTAGAAGATTTAGAAATCGCCACTATTTCAAGAAAAGAGGGGCTTAAAATTGTCACGATTAAAAATCAGGAAATCACCCCTTATATTCATGCCTTAGAGCTACAGATTGAAGCCTTAGAAAAAGGAGGCTATGAACATTTCATGCTCAAAGAAATTTATGAGCAGCCCCGATCTATTAAAGATAGTATGCGTGGACGTATTTCTGAGGATGGCTCAAGAGTAGCCTTGGGGGGTATTAAAGACTACGAAGATAAAATACTAGCTGCAAGGCGTATTATTATTATTGCTTGTGGCACCTCATGGCACGCCGGGCTTGTAGCAGAGTATTTATTTGAAGATTTTGCCCGCATCCCCGTTGAGGTAGAGTATGCCTCTGAGTTTAGATACAGAAACCCTGTAATTTATGAGGATGATGTTATTATTGCCATCTCGCAATCAGGTGAAACGGCTGATACACTTGCGGCCATTGAGCTTGCTAAAAGTCAAGGCGCTACTGTTATTGGGGTTTGCAATGTTGTAGGTTCTTCAATTGCTCGTGCCACCCATGCGGGGTCATATACCCACGCAGGGCCAGAGATTGGGGTGGCGTCTACCAAAGCCTTTACCGCACAGGTGACCGTTTTGACCTTGATGGCCTTAAGTTTGGGTCGTAAAAAAGGAACGTTGCCTGATCAGCGCTTTAACCGCCTAGTAGACGATCTTAAAAAGATACCTAGCAAAATAGAAAAGGTGCTGAAACAAAACGATAAAATTGAGCGCTTAAGTAAACTGTTTTTTGACGCCACAAACTTTTTATATTTAGGCAGAGGTTACAGTTTTCCGGTTGCTTTAGAAGGCGCTTTAAAACTCAAAGAGATATCGTATATTCATGCAGAAGGATATCCAGCAGCAGAAATGAAACACGGCCCTATTGCGCTTATTGATGAACAGATGCCTGTGGTGGTTATTGCCCCTCGTGCTACGCATTATGAAAAAGTCGTGAGTAATATTCAAGAAATTAAAGCCCGAAAAGGGGTCGTGATAAGTATAGTCACACAAGGCGATAAGGTGGTTAGTGAAATTGCTGATCATTGCATCGAAGTGCCCGATACCGATGAGGCATTAATGCCTTTGATTTCATCAGTGCCACTTCAATTGCTCTCGTATCATATTGCATTATTAAGAGAATGCAATGTTGATCAGCCACGTAATTTGGCTAAATCTGTGACGGTAGAATAAATCATGGAAGAAGGGCTGCTGATTTTTGTAGGCCTTCTGGTGGGCGTTATAAATGCAGTAGCGGGTAGCGGATCAGCTATAGTGTTGCCGGTGCTTATTTTTCTGGGGTATCCGCCACAAATTGCAAATGCAACAAATCGATTAGGTATTTTAGGACAAACGCTAGTGAGTTCTCTGGTGTTTATGCGTAATAAATCTTTAAAAGCATCTATGTTTATTAAGGTTGTGCCGGGTGTTATAGGGGCTCTTTTGGGGGCATTTCTAGTGCAACAACTAAGCAATGATTTTTTACTTGGTTTTATTAAAGCAGTTTTAGTAGTTGTTTTTTTAGGGGGGATTGGGTTTTTATTTCTTAAAAAAAATGCGGACGCAAAAGCAAATGTTCAAGGGGGGGTACTGGGTGTTTTATTTTTCTTTTTTGGCGTGTATGGCGGATTTATTCAGGTCGGATTAGGGCTTGTGATTGTGGGGTTATTGCACTTTGTGTTTAAGATGGATTTATTAAAAGTAAATGTGCTTAAAAATGCGCTTGTATTAACGTATACAATTTTTGTGGTATTGTATTTCGGGGGGATGGGGCTTATAGATTATAAAGCAGGTTCTTTGCTCGCTATAGGCCAGATGATTGGTGGTTATTTAGGCGCCAAAGCGCTTTATGTAGAAAGATTTTCTAAGTGGATTCGGGTGTTGTTTTTTATCATGTTGAGTTTTTGTGTGGGGATGTTGTTTGTGGAAGTTTGAAAAAGGCTTTTATATCCCACCCAAAAAACATATATTCAAGTATGGTAAGGAGATGTTGTTTTTTTATACTTTTTGTTTTTTCAGCAGCTCTTTTTAGCCAAGAGCTTTGTGTGTCTGATCAAATTTATCATCTTAATAAGACACTTAATTCTGGGGTAGAGTCAGAGGTAGATTTTGAAGCATGGATGAGCAAAGTTATTGCAAGAAAAATGACTCAAAAATCAGGGCATGAAAAACTCTATAGGTTGCCAGTTGTTTTTCATATGTTATCAAACACATCTATTACGCCTGAGTATATACAAAAATTAGTTGAACATGCTAATGACTATTTAAGAAAGCAAGTGGAGGAAGCGCAAAATGATGATCGTGCTGTGGATTTAAACATTGAATTAACTTTAGCAAAATATGGGCCCAATAATGAGTTGTTAACAGAATTAGGTATTCATAGATTTAATCCTTCAGATTCAACATCTTTTCCCTTACCTCCATACAGTACTACAAGTTTAAAGCTTTATAGAAAGGTGATGCCAAAAACAAAGTGGAATTTTAATGAATATGTAAACATTTGGGTGATTCCATTATCAAACCAAGGAGTTATGGGTTACGCATCATTCCCAAACATTGGAAATTTTATTATTTTAAATGAAGATTTCTTAGTTACAGGATTAAATAACATATCACATGAATTTTTCTATGGAAGACTTTTAGCGCATGAATTTGGACACTATGTGAGTCTGTTTCATTTATGGGGGAACTCTATTTTACGAAAAAATATTATCCCTTGTCTTTTTTCTACAGATTATTGTGACGACACACCTCAACAAGCCAATTCAACGGCTTATTGTAATCAAATAAAAAAAACCTGTGGATCTGTTGATATGATCGAAAATATGATGGACTATTCTGAGTGCAAATATATGTTTACTCAAGATCAAAAAAATAGAGTCCGTGCAACTCTAGAAGAAAGAAAAAATAGGAAAGGGCTCTTAAATTCAACAAAAATCGGCCTAGATACATGTGGTATGATAGTATCAGTAAAAACGACAAATACTACAGATGTGTTCTCTTCTGATGGCACGGCTACAGTCTTGGTAAACGGAGGCACCCCCCCTTATCAAATTCAATGGAGTACTGGCTTAAATCAGGTTTCTATTGGTGGGTTATCGGCAAATGAGCAATATAGTGTAACGGTTCATGATGATAATAACTGCCCAAGCACTGGTTATGGAGATGTAGAATCTGATTGTAATATTACAGCAGAAGTGAATATTCTTTCTTATGAAACAAGCTTTGCTAAACACAACGGTGTTGCGGAAGTGATAAATATCACAGGAGGCACACCCCCTTATAATTTTTTATGGGAAAATGGAGAGACCAGCCAAATAGCTACTAAACTGAATAAAATACACGCTGATGTATTTATATCTGATCAAACAGGATCATGTTATGTTCAAATACCTATTCGAAAACGTAATCAAAATTACTGTGATGAAGTTGTCTTTCAACCTAGAGGGATATTGGAATGGGATGTGTTTCCAAGTCCTATAAACAGTAATTGGCTTACAGCACGATATACAATAATAAATGCACATTTAATATCAAACCTTGCCTTTAATAATAATCAAATTGATCATGATAGTATACATCAAAGCATTAGGATTCATACAGGTGCTCCTACAAACTCTTATCATTTAAATGTATCATTTGATTTAAGTAATGCAGTTGATTCATCTGTTCAAAATTGCGCTTTTGACTATCCTGTTTTTATAAATGATTCTAATTGTAATCAATCATCTCTAGAAAATATTTTAACTCAACAGGTTAATCCTTCTATTTTTGGAGCTAGAGACGGTTCAATTCATTGTAATGATACAAATTATAATTATCAATGGAGTACTGGAGAAACTACACCAAACTTATTAAACATCCCCGCTGGACTTTATAGGGTTACAATCTCTAGCGACTTGAATTGCCACAAAGTAAAACAGTTTATTTTAAAATCTGAATTTAACATCTGTGGTGACCCTTTGTTACGTATGTCAGAACCTTTAATTCAAGATAATGATGAATTTGATATTCAGGCTATTCAAGTTGGCGACTCTTTGGCTAAAGTTTATATTAAAGACGGTTACCCTGGTTATAAAATTGCTTGGAGTTCAGGTGATTCTAATCAAGTAGCATCTGGTTTAGATCCAGGTGATTATTATGTTACTGTTATAGATAACTCTGGCCTAGGATGTGAGCTTGTTGATGTTGTTATTATAGTTCCTGTGGCCACAGGAATTTTAGACTGTTCTTCTTCTCAAGCGATTTCATGCGATCAAACGTTATCGGTAGCGTCTTCTTCTGATGGGTCTAATGTTGATGCGTATAGCTGCAATAACTGGTCTGAAACCGGTCCGGAGCGCGTATTTACTTATACACCTGCATCTGATGGAGCTTTCTCTGCAAAACTTTCAAACTTTTCGGGGGCAGATCTTGATGTTTATATTTTAGGCAGTTGTGATCCGGATGATTGTATAGGAACGACGGATTCAGATTCTGCATATTTTTCTGGGGGGATAGCTGGAACCACCTATTATATCGTTATTGATGCGGATGCCGGATCTGGGGTTGCTTGTGATTTAACGCTCTCTTGTTATGCAGTAGATTCTACAAGTAACAATACCTGCGCGATTGAAGTGATGGTCGATGTTACTCCTGAAAGCGGAGCGGGCTTAAATGACGGGATGGCTGATGCCACGCAAACAGGCGCTTCTCTTTTTTCATATCAATATTATACGCTCGCAGATTCCTTAATAAGCAATACAGACCCTACGGGTAATTTAGCACCAGCAGATTACTATGTAGTAGGATACGATAATGCGATTAGTGGATGTTCCGATACAGCTTATTTCACAATTGAGGCTTTCAGCGCAGATACGAGTCAAAATCCTCAAGATTCTTGTCTGCTTTCTGTGAACATCATTCCAACACATCCTACCACAAGTATAAGTAACGATGGCAGTCTTTTAGCGGAAGTTACTGGAGCAGAAGGGCCATACACATTCTTATGGAGCAATCAAGGGGTTCTAGATCAATTAGATAGTCTCCCTGAAGGAAGTTACACCGTTACTGTAACAAATAGCGTTGGATGTGTAGCCATAAGTAGTATTGCTTTGAATGCCATAGATACATCGAGCAATCCTATTGACACCACCATAACAATCGACGATAGTTGTACGTTTACAATTGGTGTTTCAGGTACCGATGTGTCAGCAATAGGCGCTGAAGATGGAGCAGCTAACGTACAAGTCAATCAGCCTGGCACCTATACTTATCTTTGGAACACTGGAGACACATCTCCTGCTATTTATGGATTGTCTTCGGGTAGTTATGGGGTAAGTGTTACAGATACATTAGGATGTACACTCTTTAAACTTGTGGCAGTCAATGCACCGGACGGACAAGATACCAATGCGACATCTATTCAGCTTTCAGTACAACAATTAAATCAAGCCATAGTGCTTTATCCAAATCCGGTCGCTGATGTTCTGCACATTAATTTTAAAGAAGAGGTGAACGCTCCTTTTGAAATTTATAACATGTCCGGACAAGGCTTATACTCTTCGAGAATAAAACACTTTAAAAAAGATCAAGTACATAAATTAGACCTCAGTTATATTTCTAAAGGCAATTATTTCTTAACTGTGACCCTGAAAAATGGAAATAAAGCAACTAAACCCTTCGTTGTTTATAGGTTGTAAGGACTTTTGAATAAAGCTAATACCCCTTTCTAAGCCATGGCTTTGGGTTTAATTTGGTTTGCCCTTTCCAGATGCTGAATAAAAATTTGGAAGAACCATCGTCTGAGTTGATTACAGAACCCAGGGTTTGGCCTGTTTTGATAGAATCTCCTTTCTTAACTTTTACGTTAGTGAGATTAGAATACACAGAGATATATTTTCCGTGTCTTACCATGACCGTAGTGCCAGAGCCAGGAATCATAATAATTGAACTTACTTCTCCGTTAAAGACAGATTGCACACTGCTGCCGTTTTTAGAGGTAAAATAGATACCCGGATTGTCAAGAGTTACATTTTTTTCAATTTCATGTTTTTGTTTACCAAAATTACCACTGATGAATCCATTGTTGACAGGCCAAGGCAAGCGGCCTGTATTTTTTTCAAATTCATCCATTAAAGCCAGTTCTTTCTGACTTAATTTTTTACCTGCCCTTTTTTTAGCTTCTTCGGCAATGGCTTTTTCAATGGCTTTATTGAGTTTACTTAACTGATTTTTCTTTTTTTGAATGTCTTTTTTTAATGAAGATGACTTTGATTTTAGAAGATCAATCTGTTTTTTTCTCTCATTGCGTTCGCTATTCAGAGTTTTGTTTTGGTCATTTTCAATGCCCAATAAAGAAAGTTTTTCTTGCTTAGAATTTTCAAGTAAAGCCAGTTCTTTTTCAAGGGCAAGATTTTGAATGTTTATTTTTTCAGCCTGATCAACTCTGTATTGTGAATATTGTTGTAAGAATTTAAGCCTTTTGTAGGCCTGATTTAGGTCATTTGACGCTAAAACATACATGAGTTTATCGTATTTAGATCGGCTGATGTAGCTTTGCGCAATGATTTGGGCATACTCTTGTTTTAAGTGCTGTATTTTTTCTTTTTGTGCTTCAATTTCTTTTTGATGTTTGAAAATCTGAAGATTTAATTTTGAAAGCTGTGCCTGAATATTTGAGATAAGCTGCTTGCGCAGAGTGATTTTGTGGCTTAATACTTTAAGACCGCTTAAAGAGCTTTTCTTTTCTTTGTTTATCTGTTTTAAGAGCGAGTTGTTTTCTTTGATTTTTTTTTCGATGGATGCTTTTTCTTTTTGTAAAGTTTTAGAAGATTTTTGAGCGTGCAAACATACATCCCCCCAACACATCAACAGCAAAAGAAATAGGGCAATATTTAGAGTCTTAAAGGTCAATGCGTTTGTAGGATGAAGGGATTTTAAAAGAAAAAGTAAGCGGTTCAAAGGCAAATTTGTCTAAGGTGTTAAAGACTTTTATTTTTTGATCGGCATTAATTATAAAATTTTGATGTAGAGGGATTTGAAAATCATCGTTTGTAAAACCAACGGATGAAAAATTGGTGTATGTGGCCGTAATACTTTGATTTTTAATTTGATCGGTCATGGTTTGTTGATAAACAGATTTTTGATTGGCATGAATTTTAGCGGTAAATAATTTGCTGTTAATGCTGTCTTTGTGTTGAAGGTGAATAAACTGATCTGATACTGGAGTGTTGATGATTTCTAGATTTTCTCTTATAAAGAGTCTGCCTAAAAAAAGGTGGATAAGGGTTTGGTCAGAGATGTCTGAAATACCAAATCCCTGAAAAGAAGATAAAGCTCCTTGTGTGCACGTAGACTCTAATCTGTTTAACATATAAATAGAGTCATTGGCTATTTTAATTCTGAATGCTTCAATGCCAAGAAGTGCCGTGACTGAAATCCAGACAATGCTATCCTTTTTAGTGCGGATATTTAACTTAAAACTTTTAATAGGCGATTTGATACTGTCGGCTTCAAATTTTGAGTTTACACGAAACGATAGGCAGTCATATTCTAATACGTTGTTTAGACTGTCTACTAGAACAGAGGGTTCTTGCGAAGAAGTATTCTGATTTACTGTATTGGTGTTTTTATGAATAGCACAGCTTGTTTTTTTTTTGCATCCCCCTAAAAATAATAAGAGCACACTAGAGGTAAAAAGTAGCCTGCTTATATTATTCATAGTAATATTTATCTGATATTTTTTTATCAATAAAATCAGAAGCCCCTCCCGTTTCTTTTGCTTTTTTCCATTGTTTTTCGGCACCAGAAACATCTTGTAAATGGAAAAGAATATCGCCATAATGCTCTACAATAACGCCGCTTTCACTTCCGCCAGACGCAATGGCTTTTTCAATCCATTCTTTGGCTTTTTTGTACTCTTTATTTTTAAAGAGAATCCAGGCATAGGTGTCGGCAAAGGTGGACGATTTAGGTTCAATCTCTAGACTTTTTTTAGACATTGCTTTTGCTTTTTCTAAGCTTTCATTTCTCTCAGATAAATAATAAGCATAATTATTTAAAACCACTGCATTTTGAGGGTCTATCTCTAAAGCTCTTTCAAAATAGGCATCAGAATCGGTATAGTTTTTTAAACTGTTGTAGCTGTCGCCTAAAAGAGTATAGAATTGCAGCTTAAGATTTGGATCAATAACAAGGGTAAGTCCATTTTCTAACATATCTACTGCCTTTTGATGTTCTTTAAGTTGATTATAGGCTACTCCACCAAAATAAAAGGGGATAGGCTGGTTTGGAAATAACTCTATGCTTTTTTCGGCGCTAATGGCTAGAGAATCGTAGGCTTCTAATTCAGCTTCTAAAAGAGAGATTTGGTTCCAGATCACGTATCTGGAAGGGTCAATTTCCCGTGCTTTTCTAAAGGCTGTAACGGCCTTTAGTTTGTTTTGTTTTTGTAAATAATAATCGCCAGCTACCGTATAGGCTTTTGCATCATTTGGATGGATTTTAATTAATGTGTCAATGAGTTCTTCGACTTGATTAGAGGTAATTGTACTAGAGTCCTTTTCAGTTTCTTCATATAAAGACAAAAGCGTGAATACTTTTTTGTCTATAGGCAAGAACTTATCATTAAATGCAGCGCACATTTCTATATGCGCCTTATTGTATTGTTTTTTTGAATAATAATACCTAGACAAAGAAAGGCGTGTAAGACCATTTTTAGGGTCGAGCTGCTTCATTTTTTCAAAGGTTTGAAAAACAGCCTGGTCTTTCTTTTGTTTTATTTGAATCTCAGCTAACTTTTGGTAATAATCAATTTCATTTGGTTCTTTTTCGATAAGGGCTTTAATTTCATTTTCTGCAGAGACGTCATCTTCAAGCTGCATGTATAATTGCGCTTTTTTAAAGGTGGTAATTTTACTTCTTGAGGTTTTTTTCTCAATTTGATTGTACACGGCAATTGCTTTTTTATACTCCCCTTTTGATTGGTAAATGGCAGATAAAGATTGCAGATAGCCAATGTTTTTGGGTTTTAAGTCAATAAGGCGTGTATAAACATCTGTTGCTTTGTCAAGATTTGAAGAAGACTCATACAGATATGCTTGATTTTCTAAATACCAGGTGTTGTCTGGATCAATGTTGTGTGCTTTTTCACCATATTCAATGGCTTGCCCCAGTAATTTATTGACTTGCGCCGGGTACAAAGCGACCTTTTCAATACTCAATTTACTAAGCTCAAAATAGGCAGCGGCATTTTTTGGATCTAACGAAATACTTTTTTTAAATAAGTCTTCGGCGTTTTGTAAATTGCCAATTACTTTTTCTTTATTAGCGTCTATAAACATCCTCATGCTCTTTTCAGGCGACTCCATTTTGAGTTTACCTGGACTCATGATGGTCGTTTGTGTTTCGGGCTCTAAGACAAGGCCTTTTTTACTTTTACATGAAATGAAAAGCAGCAATAAAATAGAAATAGGATATTTAAAGGACTTAATCATCAATAAAAATGTGGTTAAAATCTCCTACACTTACTTCACTAGGCTTTTGATTGCCATCTATGTGCACATAATTGCCAATCATAGAGTTTTTCAGGTTAACATTAATAAGCTCACTTTCTTTCTTAATTACTGTATCACTAATAATGGAGTTTACAATCGTTGATTTTTCTTCAATAGACACATTAGGGCCTAGGGTTGATTTTTCAATTTTAACGCCTTGGCCAATATATACAGGAGGGATGATTGTTGACGCGTTATCAATGACATACTCTTTAGAGGGCACCTCCCACCTTTGAAGTATCTCAGAAACCGATTGGACAAAAACATTTTTGTTGCCAAAATCCATCCAAGCATCTACTTTACCTGGCAAAAAAACCTGCCCTTTATTTTGAAGGGCAATAAGCGCGTCTGTTAATTGGTACTCAGAAGATTTTGTGATGTTGTTGTCTATTAAGTATTCTATTTCAGCACGTAAATCTTGCCCCTCTTTAAAATAATAGGCTCCTATAATGGCTAAATCAGATACAAACTCTTGGGGTTTTTCAACAAATCCGGTGATTTGATTATTCTCATTGAGTTTTACAACGCCAAACTGAGAGGGGTCTTCTATTTGTTTTACCCAAATTACACCATCCGCCTCTTTGTCAAGTGAAAAGTTCGCTTCAAAAAGGGTATCAGAAAAAGCCACAATAACAGGGCCATCCAAACACTGCTTCGCCATGTGCACAGCATGAGCTGTTCCGAGAGCTTGTTTTTGATAACAGATATGTACAGTATCTGCATATTTTTTACCTACATCACGTAATTTTTTTTCGACCTCAGGACCAAAATCCCCAATGACAAAAGCAATCTCAGTAATGGGCTCTTCACATAGATGAGCTAAAACCTCGACTAAACGTTCAACAATAGGCTTTCCGGCAACATGTAAAAGAGGCTTTGGAGTGGTGAGTGTGTGTGGCCGCATGCGTTTGCCAATGCCGGCCATTGGGATTATAATTTTCATACCTAAAGTGCCTTTAAAGATACACTTTTAGCTTCTTTTTGAGCCTATATTTCTAAAATAAAATTAAAGGCTATACATTTGGTAAAAAATAAGCGATGACTGACCTTTCACAAGACCAATGGAAAAAAGCAATTGCAGAAGATCAAAGTGCTGTGGTTTTAGATGTAAGAACACCTTCAGAATGGGCAGAAGGCATTCAAAAAAACGCAGAGTGTATCAATTTCTTGGATACCCAAAACTTTTCTAGTGCTATTTTAGATCTAGACCCTAAAAAAACATATTACGTGTACTGCAGAAGTGGCGGCAGAAGCGTTAGCGCATGTCAAATGCTAGAAAGCTCAGGATTCACACAAACCTTTAATTTATTGGGAGGAATGCTTGAATGGGACGGCGAAGTTGTAGATCCACCACAACAAAACACCTAGCACATTTATGTGCCTGTTGAACCAAAACCACCTTTACCTCTATCAGTGGTTGTTAGAAGGTCAACTTCTGTAAATTTAGGCTGAATCACTTGAGCGAATACAAGTTGAGCAATTCTCTCGGCTGGTTTTATTTCGACCTGATTGTTAGAGAGATTTACCAAGATAACACCAATTTCACCTCTGTAGTCACTATCAATAGTGCCTGGTGAATTAAGCACGCTTATCCCTTGTTTGTACGCGAGACCACTTCTTGGCCTTACTTGAGCCTCGTATCCTGTAGGAATTTCTAAAAAAATACCTGTTTGTATTAATGTGCGCTCAAGTGGTTGTAAGACAATAGGCTTTTCAATATTTGCTTGTAAATCAACGCCTGCTGATCCTTGAGTTTGGTATCTAGGAATTTCATACGAAGATTTATTGATGATTTTTACATTCATAATGAAGGCTAAACAGTTTCTTAAACTTAGTAATAATTCAGATAAAAAACTACTGAATGGTATCACCATTTAGCTCTATATCAATAATGAATGTCTTTGATCATCAGTTGAGTATTTACAGAGCCATTCCAATAATTTTCTTCTAAGGTATACACAATATCAAAAGGTTTTCCAGAAGTGATGTACTCAAAATGCCTCCCCATTGAAAAACCTATGCCAGAGAAAATAATTCCTTGTGCGTTTTCTTGGGTTAAAGAAAATTTAACGTGTGAATTGTCTGCCCCAACACATTTAGAATATCCTGTGTCAATAACACCAGTAGTGATAAAAACAGGTTTCATATTTTCAGGGCCAAATGGGGCCATTTGTTTTAAAATACGCAAAAATTTAGGGGTGATTTTCTCAAACTCAATTTCAGCATCAATATCTAATACAGGCGTGCACTGTTCAGGTAAAATAGTACGGTGTACAAAGGCTTCGAACTGTTGTTTAAATACAGGAATGTTTTCTGGTTTTATCGTCAGGCCTGCAGCGTATTTATGGCCACCAAATTGTTCTAACACTTCGCTGCATGCTTCTATGGCCTGGTATACATTATAGCCTTTTACTGAGCGGGCAGATCCGGCCGCCTTTTTTCCGCTTTTAGTGAATACAATAGTGGGTCTATAATAAGATTCAATGAGTCGAGACGCTACTATACCAATGACGCCTTTATGCCAGTGTTCGGCGTATAAAACAGTAGTTTTAGCGCTTTTAAGTTCTGGGTCATTGTGTATTGTATCTAAGGCTTCAAGGGTTGTTTTTTGATCTAGAGCTCTTCGTTCTTGGTTGTGTTCATTGATGTTTTCTGCTAATATATGGGCGGTTTTTAAATCCTGATTAATCAATAAATCTACCGCTTTTGAGGCGTGAGCGATACGTCCGGCTGCATTGATGCGTGGCCCAAGTTTAAAAACTAAGTCTTCTACACTCAAGGGTTTTTGAGTATTTCGTTTTGAGGTGTGCAAAAGCCCTGTTAATCCTTTGTTGGCTTTTGTGTTTAATTTTTGTAATCCAAAATGAACCAAAACTCTATTTTCACCTGTTAGAGGCACAATATCACAAGCGGTAGAAACGGCAACCAAATCCAAAAGAGAATCGGCCGGTATCTCAGGCGAATCTATCTTAGATTCTATGGCTTTGCATAGTTTGTATCCTACACCGCAGCCCGAAAGCTCTTTATAAGGATATGTGCAGTTGGCTTGTTTTGGGTTTAATATCGCATAGGCAGCAGGTAATGTTTCGGGAGGATGGTGATGATCGCATATAATCACGTCAATGCCAAGGCTATTGGCTTTATTGACTTTGTCAACCGCTTTGATACCGCAATCTAAAGTGATCAGTAGTGTGCATCCCTCTTCTTTTGCTTTTTCAATACCCATGAAAGAAAGTCCGTATCCTTCTTTATACCGATCAGGAATATAATAGATGATTTGAGTGGAGTGTTGCTTTAAAAAACTAAAGACTAAAGACACAGCAGTAGAGCCATCTACATCATAATCACCATAGACCATAATTTTTTGGCCCGTAATTATCGCTTGCTCTATACGATCAACCGCTTTTTGCATGCCTTTCATCATAAACGGGTCATGTAAGTGTTGCGTAGAAGGCCTAAAAAACACTTTAGCCTTTTCAAAGGTGTCTATGCCTCGAAGCACTAAAAGTCTAGCTAAAACCTGATCAATTTCTAAAGCATTTGATAAGCTAAGTACTTTAGTATTATTGACTTTTAGCTGCTGCCATTGGATATCCATTTTGCCAATTTAATAAATATTCATCTCCATTAACAGTAAATAAACGTTTAAGTTGACTTGTGCTTTTTGAAGAGCTAACTTTACAACCAATGACAAAACAACATTATATAACAGCTGTTTTAATTTTATTATTTTCAGTTATTATCTCTTCTTCAGACTGCGGTTCTTCTCAATATTATGATGGCCATACTACTGGCAATGTGTCTACAGAAGAGTTGTTTTATGAACCTTATAGTTCGTGGGTATATCCGGTGTACGCTGATTATCAGTTTAATCAGAATTATAGTTTGAATCAAAGCAATATACACATAGAAGTTTATTTTGGGTCTTGGTGTTGGATGAGCAGACAGCACGTTCCTGAGTTTATTAAAATTGCCCAATACTATAATTTAAATCATCAGCTCTTTGAGCTTAATACAGATAAAGGGTCTACAGAAGGATTTGAACGAGGTAAAGAGATCTATTATGTGCCTACTTTTGTGGTGTACAGAAACGGAACAGAAATCGGGCGTATCATAGAGCAGTCTACAGATTTAGCCAAAGACTTAGAGCAAATCATTAATCAATAAGAGCGTTCTTTTTACGACTAAAACCTAAACAATTTCTTACTTTTTTGAAAGCGCACCATATTTGTGTACAATCTTAAGATGCTCAGAGGTAGAAATAAGCGCTGGATTGCAGCCTGGTTTTCCTTCAGGAATAGGGCTGTGGATTTTATCGTAGTATTCTATCCAAGCAGGATGAAAAGCCGTGTCGTTTTTTAGTTTAAAGGTCATAGGCGCTAATGAGAAAAAATCTCTATTGTAGTTGGCTCTTTTATACATTTCATAAACCATTTCAGAGCAATAATATTGTCCATTATGCATCATGTAATACTCATCATAAGGTCTTCCTATTAATTGTTTGGCATGGCGCAAAGCCCGGCCAATAAATTTTATGTCTCTAGAATAAATCCGGCCGACCCAAACTTTTGGATTTGATTGATCGTCAACACTTCGGGTCAAAAAGCTATCTAAGGGTGTTTTAACCACTCTTGGCGGAACAGCTTCTAACACGTAGGGTATATTTTCTTCGATAAGTACGACCCCCATGTGCGACATGTTGGTGTTTTCTATTCCGTGCGTAACAGATTCAATCGCCTCACAAGTTGGGCCGCAATCTAAATCTTGAAATAAAAGATCACCTTGTTGCAGCTTAAATCCAGACGAAGAACATCCCCCCAAAAACATAATAAATAGACCTAAAAGAACTCTCATAGAAGGTTAATTTACATTAATTTCTACAACTACAGGGCAATGATCTGAATGTTTAACATTGGGTAGAATGTAGGCATTTTGAATCAAAGATTTCATCTCTTTAGAGCACATGTGGTAATCAATGCGCCATCCCTTGTTGTTGGCGCGCGCATTTGCCCGGTAACTCCACCATGAATAATGGTGTGCATCAGTGTTGAAAAGCCTAAAGCTATCGATAAATCCAGAAGCTAAAAATTGATTTACCCAGGCTCTTTCTTCTGGTAAAAAACCTGATGTATTTGCATTTTGTTTAGGATTGTGGATGTCAATTTCGGTATGACAAATATTATAATCCCCACAAATAATAAGATGCTTATGTTGTTTTTTTAACTCTTGCGCGAGTTCAAATATGTCTTTTAAAAAGACATATTTATACGCTTGGCGCTCATCACCTGAAGTGCCAGACGGAAAATAAATATTTAAGACAGAAAAATTGTCAAAATCGGCGCGGATGCATCGCCCCTCAAAGTCGTGCTGATCAATACCTACACCATTTTGAATATGAAGAGGTTTTTGTTTTGTTAAAATTGCGGTGCCACTATAGCCTTTTTTTTGGGCTGAAAACCAATGGCAATGATAGCCTAACTCTTGAAATAAAAGCACGGGTATTTGGTCAGGAGTGGCTTTAATTTCTTGTAGACACAGCACATCCGGTTTTTCATGTGCCATCCACCCTAAAAAGTCTTTACGCAAAGCAGCGCGAATGCCATTGACATTGTATGAGATTATTTTTTTCGTCATTTATTTAAGTAACTGATCAATTTTTTGGGCTTTTTCAGCAGAGTCGTCTAAATAAAATTTTAGTTCAGGTATTTTTCTTAAGTGATGTCTGAGTTTTTCAGAGAGCTTGTGTCTGATCTCTTTCTTTTCTTTATTGCAGTTGGCTATCATCTTATCTGATTGGCTGGTCGGAAAAAAACTGATGAAAATTTTTGCTGAAGATAAATCAGAGGAGACCCTACATACGGTAAAGGTTGCTAAAACTCCGGTAGTGAGATGCGAAAAATACACAGGAAATAACTGAGAGATTTCTTCTAAAATGAGTTGGCCTACCTTTTGTTGACGCACAGAATCCATAATTTCAAAGCTAAGAAAAACTAAGAACACATCCGTTATATTGCTTCACACTATTAAAGCCCCTACCTTTACAGAGGTGAAAAAGCTGTTTAAACTTCTCAGGTTTGTTAAAAATTATCCACAGGGATTGTTTTTTAATGTGCTGTTTTACATGCTGATGATTTTGTTTTCGGTATTCTCTTTTTCGCTGTTAATCCCATTTTTGGACGTGGTCTTTCAAAAATCAGTTGAAGATTACCAAAATATTGTCGCTTTAGGCATGCCGTCTTTTTACCCAAATCCAAAGTATTTTTTAGAATTATTTACCTATAAAATTGCAGGCGTCATTTTGAATCACAGCAATGGCAAAATGAAGGTGTTAACGATTATTTGCGCCACGATTTTGGTGGCTATTTTGCTTAAAAATATAGCCCATTATTTGGCGATGTATTTTGCGGCTAATGTCAGAAATGGTGTGGTTAGAGATATCCGAAAGAGCCTGTACGATAAACTCCTTTCGTTAGATGTAGATTATTTTACAAAACACCAAAAAGGCGATTTGATTTCAAGATCTAGCCATGATATTAATGAAATTCAATACACAGTACTCACCTCTATTGAGATGATTTTTAGAGATCCGTTTGGCATTCTTTTAATTTTTTCTTTTTTGTTTGCCATACATGTTAAACTCACCTTATTTGTATTGATTGTGATTCCGGTTACAGGGGCTATAATAGGTGTTTTGGGGTCAAATCTTAGGAAATCGGCTAAGTTATCTAGCGAATATGCCGCACAAGTGATGTCTTTTTTTGAAGAGAGTATCTCTGGGTTAAAAATCATTAAAGGATTTGGCGCAAAAGACTATATGAAAAGCCGTTTTGATGCCTTAAATCAACAGTTAATGCGCCTAAATATTAAGGTGATGCGACAAAAAGATTTGGCATCGCCTTTAAGTGAGTTCTTATCGGTGGTTATCCTTATTTCGGTCGTTTGGTTTGGGGGGATGTTAATTATTAAAGAATCTACTTTAGACTCTTCTGAGTTCATAGGATTCTTAGCCTTGTTTTCGCAAGTTATTCCGCATGTGAAAGGCATTGCTACAGCTCAAATGAATTTGAATCGAGGGGCCGCAGCGGCAGAGCGGATACAACATTTTTTGAATTTGCCTCAAAAGATCATCCCCCCGAAAAAAACAGAAAGATATAAAGGCTTATCGCATAGTATTGAATGTAAGGATGTCTCGTTTTCATATGACCAAAAAACAACGGTTTTAAACGCGGTGAATTTAACCATACATAAGGGCGAAACTTTAGCGCTTGTGGGGCCTTCAGGAGGAGGGAAAACAACCCTTACAGACTTATTGGCTCGGTTTTATGACGCGACCCAAGGCGCTATTTACATAGATCAAAAAAACATAAAAGAGCTTGATTTACAAGGCTATTACAATACTATTGGGATGGTTACACAAGATACATTTTTGTTTCATGACACCATTTTAAATAATATTCGATTTAATACGCCAAAAGCAGATGATCAGAAGGTTATTCAGGCGGCAAAATTGGCCTATGCCGATCAATTTATTCAAGACTTTCCTCAGGGGTATCAAACCATAGTGGGCGATAGAGGTAATAAATTGTCAGGGGGGCAAAAACAACGGATTAGTTTGGCGAGAGCGTTTTTAAAAGATCCGCAGATTCTTATTTTGGATGAAGCCACTTCGGCATTAGATGCGGCCTCTGAAGAGTGGGTGCAAAAAGCCTTAGAGACCTTAATGAAAGACCGAACCACCATTATTATTGCCCATCGGTTAAGTACCATTCAAAAAGCCGATAAAATAGCAGTGATTGACAAGGGGCGAGTGATTGAGGTTGGCATGCATGAAACACTGATTAAAAAGCAAGGTGCGTATAAAAAGCTTTATGAGCTTCAGGTTTTTTCTTAAAACCCGGTGGTTTTTGACATCAATTCGCTTCTCTTTTTAGACCCAAAAAATGGGTCTTGTTTTTTCTTATAAATGCGTATCTTTATCATTCTTAAAATAGTCTAGTTATGAAATCAATATATACTTTAGTTCTAGTTTTTGCTGTCACAGCATTGTCTGCTCAAATTACAATAGATGCCAATGATTTTGGCCAATTAGGCGATCAGGTTGTAGTGGCAAGAGATAATGTACATTTTACCACTTTAGATATTACCTCTACAGGTCAACAAACCTGGGATTTTAGTGCGTTTGTGATAACGAGTTATGAGTTTAATGAGTTTTCAGACCCTATGAGTGTTGCCAATGCAGCGCAGTTTTCTAACGCTAATATTGTGTATGCGACCAGTAATTTGAATACAATGCTCAATGCAAACGCTAGCGGCGTTGATATTGTTGGCTACGACGGTGATGCCGGTCTTATTTTAGGTGGTGCAGCACTTGGCGTCGAGTTATCAGTTCCGTTTGAAGATCCGATGAATTTCATTCAGTTCCCAGCCAATTATTTAGACAGTTATACAGACACCAATACCTTTGATCGAAAAGTAGATGCTGCTTCTTTATTGCCTAATGCCCCGGTTGATTCTATCCGTGTGGTGCACAATGCCACAGCGACACATACTATTGATGCTTATGGTACAATGATTTTATTGGGCGATACCCAAGCAGTACTTAGAAAAAAGAAAATTGATTACTTTATTGATACTATTTACATTAATGTAGCAGGCAATTGGATTATCCCCCCAAACTTTGAAGATTATTTTGATGAAAATCCAAGAAAAGATACCATTATCACCTATGAGTGGTATGCAAAGAACAGAAAGTATCCGCTTGTAACCATTCAGACAGATGCTAAAGATAGCATCACAGCGTCTAGTTTTTTAGCAGACAGCATGCTGATTGCCAATGCGTTTTTGCAATCTAATTTATTGTGTTATGGCGATTCTAATGCCGCGGCTGTAGCTTCTGTTATCGATTTAGGCACAGCGCCTTATACGTATGCTTGGAGCAATGGCGCTAGTGGGCAAACGGCAAGTAATTTATCGTCTGGATATCAATATGTTACCATTACAGATGTAGATGGCAAAATGGGAGTGGCGGCCACTTTTGTGCCTGAAGCCCTTGAAATTGTAACTAATCCGGCTATTTCTGGTTTAGGTTGTAACGCTTGCACGGATGGGCAAATCTCACTTATTCCTTCAGGGGGTACAGCACCCTATACTTATATGTGGAGTGGTGGGCAAACCAGCAGTACTATTTCTTCTCTCGATTCAGGAAATTATTCGGTAACGGTGACTGATGCTAATGCCTGTTCTGTATCTGAGGCTTTTTACGTGTTCCCACTTTCTCTTAAGTCTCTTGAAGAGAAAGCACCGCTTTTGGTATATCCTAATCCGAGCCGTGGCCTCTTACATTTAGAATACGAATCTGTAGTTAACATTTTTGATGTATCAGGTGCACTTGTTTTAAGCCTCAATCCGGTTGATCATGTGCTTGATCTTTCAGCACTTCCAAAGGGCGCTTATTTTATTGAGCAAGAAAATAAATATTCAAAAGTCATTCTTAAATAGTTTACCAAATTATGATTCCTGAAGGTTTAAAATATACCAAAGAGCACGAATGGGTTAAAATAGAGGGCGATACCGCCATAGTTGGCATTACAGATTTTGCCCAAAAAGAACTAGGCGATATTGTCTTTGTTGAAATTGATACAGAAGGAGAGCGCTTAGAAAAAGACGACATATTCGGAAGCATTGAAGCGGTAAAAACAGTATCTGATTTATTTATGCCTCTAAATGGAGAAATTATTGAGGTTAACACTGCTTTAGCTGACGCCGCTGAAGTTGTAAACACAGATGCTTATCAAGAGGGCTGGATGATTAAAATAAAGATTGAAGATCCTGCTCAAATTGATGATTTGATGTCTGCAGACCAGTATGCCGCTCACATACAAGGCTAATAGAAAAGTACATAAGCTAGCATTCTTTTTTTGGCTTGGCTTAACTGCCTTTTTATGTTTAAGCCCAGGAAATGATCAGCCACCTCTTTTTTGGTTTGATGGATTAGATAAGTTGGTTCATTTTATATTGTTTTTTGTGCTTTGTTTTTTGGGGGGATTAGCCTACGGCGTATACAAAAAGAATTTGCTTGTAGGGTTGTTTTTATCAGCCGTTTTTTTTGAAGGAGCGCAAATGTATATCCCACTTAGAAGTTTTGAAATCGTAGATTTAGCTATGAATTTTTTTGGTGTTTTATTCGGAGGGATCATCCACGCAGTTGTATGTAAACCAAAGTCTGCCTTTTTTAAATAGGCATAGACACTTTGACTAAATTTTTGTACATTTAGATCTTAACTTTAGGTTTATGGAACTTAAAAAATCACCAGAAGCTAATCTTGAAAACAAGAGAAAGCTTTTTTTTGTTACAGGTCTTGCTTTGGCATTGGCTCTTGTTTTAGTAGCGTTTGAATGGAAGCAATATGAGCTTAGTGTCAAAGACTTAGGCGACTTAGATGTAGAGCAAGAAGAAGAGGAGCTCATACCGATTACGCGACCAGAAGTACAACCTCCACCTCCTCCACCACCACCACCACAGCAAATCGAATTAGATATTGTTGAAGATGAGGTAGAAACTGAAGATTTAGATATCGATTCAGAAATGGACGAAGATACCGAGACAGAAATTAAAGAGATCGTTGAAGAAGAGACCGTCGTAGCAGCGCCTAAAATTTTCACCATTGTTGAGGAAAGTGCTAAATTTCCGGGTGGAACTGCAAAAATGTATGAGTTTATTCAAAAAAACTTAAAGTATCCACAAATTGCAAAAGAAACCAATACGCAAGGCACGGTATACTTGCAATTTGTAGTGCATGAAACAGGTAAAATATCTGACGTTAAAGTAATGAGAGGAATTGGGGCGGGTTGTGACCAAGAAGCTTCTCGAGTGGTGAAAGCCATGCCGAATTGGATACCGGCGAAGCAAAGAAATCAGCCTGTGGCCATGTATTTTACACTGCCTATTAAATTTACATTAAGGTAATTCCGTATAAAATGGTTCGAGCCATTGCCCTAATTGTGTTGGTGTACTGCATGCATGGTAGTGTGTGTGGTCAAGAGAATGTAAAAACGGTAGGGGTGTATACCATCGTTGATAAAGAAGCATCTTACCCTGGAGGTGAAAAAGCCCTCTCTCGTTTTTTAGTGTCTAATATTATCTATCCTAGACGCGCTCAAAAGAAAAACATTGAAGGCACTGTGCTGATTCAATTTATTGTGAAGAAAAATGGAGGTATAGAAAAGGCCAAAATTCTAAAAGGCATAGGCGGAGGATGTGATGTGGAGGCATTGCGCGTAGTGAAAGAAATGCCGAATTGGAATCCTGGTGAGCAAGATGGCGTAGCTGTAGATATGTTTTTTACATTGCCTATTTCTTTTAGCTTATAAGGTTTTGTTACAATGAGGATGTATGTCAATGTTTTCATGTTCTTCAAAGCAAGTCTGGTATTTAGTCAAGTAAACTATCAAAAAGAAAATAAAGAGCAATCTATTCATAGTTCTTTTGTAAACACTAAAGCACAATTTAAGGGAGGTTTTGACTCTTTAATGTTTTACATTCAACAAAACATGGTTCTGCCTAAAGAGCAACATGAGCTCAATCTTTATGGCCATGTAAAAGCTGATTTTTTAATCACAAAAAACGGAAAGATTCAAGATGTTAAAATTATAGAATCACTTCATCCAATTTGTGATTCTCTAGTGATGGGGCTTATAAATGCTATGCCTAATTGGGAGCCAGCCCTGCATGGCAATATCCCTATTGAATCTAGATACACATTGCCTATAAACTTTGTGAAGCCATGAGATCTCTTTTTAGTCTTATTCTTTGGCTTTTTATAGGTGTTTGTATCAATCTAAGTTACAGTCAAGATACCATTGATGTGTATACTTTTGGGGATGGATATTACAATAAAGGGCATGCCATTGATCTAAGTATGGATAATGGATTTATTATAGGCGGATCAAGTTTTAATGTACAGAACAATTCGTCAGACTTTTATGTCATCAAACTAGATAGCACTTTAGATAAACAATGGTCTTATGTTTATGGATCAGATCATTTAGACGTCTTAACCGATGTTAAAGAATTGCCCAATCAAAACATCTTAATTCTTGGATATACCAACACAAATTTATCATCAGGCTATGATATTACCTTGCTATGCTTATCTGCATCAGGGCATTTTCTATGGCAAAAAGTATACAGCAGACCCGATTGGGACTTTGCCTATAAAATCATTGAGTTACCTAATCAAGAGATGGTTTTAATTGGCGAAACGTATAGCAATACACAAGGCAATTCAGATGCGTATTTGCTTTATGTAAATCAAAACGGAGACAGTTTAACGAGTCGTTTGTTCGGCACACAAAGATTTGAGATGTTTTCAGATGCAACACTGCTTTCAGATTCTTCTTTGGTGTTGTGTGGAGCGTCGTATCTTTCAGATAGTATTAGTGATATTTATCTGGTGTGCCAAACTCAATCTGGCACAACGCTATATGAAAAAACACTTTCTGGATCTCCCTTTGCTAGTGCTCAAGGTATTGATACAGATCAAAATGATCATCTTTACCTTTCAGGTACCAGTAATGGGCATAACCAAAGAATGGATAAAGACATTTTTACATTAAAGCTTTCAGCCTTAGCCGACACTATTTTTGATAAAGTCTATGCAGCCTCTTATGATACTAGTTTAATTGAAAACAAAGACGATTTTGGACATCAAATCTTTGTGCGCTCAAATCAAGAAGTATTAAATGTTGGGGTAACCACCACTTATGGGTTTGGCATAGACAGAATAGCCTTTTCACTTACAGATACTATGGGGCAAGATCTTTTAGCTCAATCGCCAGATCTTGATTATTCCATACAAGATATCGTAGAAAAAGATAGCATATTATATATGGTCGGAAGCACACAGTTAATAGGCAATGGTCAAGATGATGTGCTGTTAATTACGATACAAAACATTCAGAATACATATGAGTTAAATACGCATGTACTGGCAGATACAGCCATTGTATCTGATCAGCTTAAACCTGTAAAAGAAAATACGGCATCTATTCAGCTCTATCCTAACCCAAACCATCAAGGCGAATTTTGGATAAAAGGCTCTAAAGTTCCTCACAAGATCAAGGGCTATACGCTTAGTGGTCAGTGTGTTGATATGCGTTGCACTAATAATCATTGTGTCTTAAAAGACGCCTTGCCAGGGGTGTATATAATTGAGTGCATTTACAATGGCAATGAGCGTTTTGCCTTTACCTTATTGGTAGACTAAGTATGTCTTGACATAGGTTTAATTCACGTTGTTCATTGGAGCCTATGATCATAATTTGACCAGGCTTAGGGTTCTTTAAAAACGAGAAAACCCAATTTTGGTTTGCAGTATCTAGGTTACTGGTGGGCTCATCTAAAATTAAAATAGGTTTTTGGGTATATAGCGTTAAGCCTAATAACAATTTTTGATACATCCCAGTTGAAAGGGTATGAATAGGTTCGTTTTTAATATCAGAAAAACCAATATGGTCTAACAATTCTGCCTTGCTTACGTACATCGTATGTGCCTGAAAATGTATGTCTAGCGTTTGCAGGATCGAAAAAGAATCAAATACATCTACATAGGGGGCGTAAAAACGTACTTGTTTATACACATCAGTAACTGCAATAGCTTGCGTATTTACTTGCCAGTTAAGAGTGCCTGAATCAGGTTCTAAAAGCCCAGAGATTATTTTAAGCAAAGTGCTTTTTCCAGATCCGTTTGCTCCAGAAACACCATAAATATTACCGCCTTTAAATGTGTAGTTTAAATCAGTAAAAAGGGTGTTTTTATTGAAACATTTTGAAACGTTTTCTAGCTTTATTTGCGTACTCATCAACTAGCGCAAATCAATCACCTCAGAGGCTTTAGACTCATCAAAGGTAAAGCTAGAGTCATCAATGGCAATGTTGCGCGTAGCTTTATTAATAGTGTAATTGTATTTATTACCATCTTTAGTTGAGATTTTAGCCTTGTACAACATATGATTGCTATCGATATATACAACAATCGAATGGTATGGCTTTTCAGAAGCTTTCTCAGGAAATAACTTGATCATCTCGCATGATTTTCCGTCAATGTTTTTTTTGCCAATGTATTTGTACTTAAATCCTTTTTCATGTAGAGCAAAAATCTTTGATGGATTCATAAGCTCTTCTGCTTCTGCACTTATAGTGGCATCTTCAATTTGCACTTCGTCTACGTTTTTCATATACAACCAACGTGTTTTGCTGTTGCTTACAATCTCGTAGTCTTCTAAAAGAATAATGTACTTTGTGCCCTTGAGTTTAAAGGTTCCTTTTTGGGTTTCATTAATGCCCTGATCTTTGTTTTCAAGTTGGTAGGTGAAATTGCAGTACAAAGTAGAAGAAGATCTAAATTTTTTAGCGACTTGATCTAGCACAGTCTTGGCTTTTGGGTCTTTACTTTCTGAATTTTGAGCATTTATATAAAAGCTCATCCACAAACATCCAATAAGAAGCATTATGTTTTTCATACTACAAATTTACTATAAGTCTCGCAAATACTGTTCCAAAGTATATTCATCCGGAAATAATACCTGACGGGCCTTGCTCCCTTCAGAAGGCCCTACGATGCCGGCAGCTTCTAATTGGTCCATGATGCGCCCTGCACGATTGTATCCGAGTTTTAATTTTCTCTGAATCATGGAGGTCGACCCTTGTTGAGTTCCAATGACTAAACGAGCCGCTTCTTCAAACATTTCATCGCGGTCATCTAAATCAAGAGCGTTGTCTTTTGAACCACTTGCATCTGTATATTCTGGCAGTTCAAAGCCTTGGACATAGCCTCTTTGATTGCCTATGAATGTACAAATTTCTTCTACCTCTGGGGTGTCAACAAATGCGCATTGAACACGAATAAGATCATTGCCTAAGGAAAGCAGCATGTCGCCTTTTCCGATAAGCTGATCAGCCCCGCCTGCATCTAGAATAGTTCTAGAATCTATTTTCGAGGTAACACGAAAAGCAATTCTGGATGGAAAATTGGCTTTAATTATGCCTGTAATTATATTTACGGATGGTCTTTGGGTGGCTATAATTAGGTGTATGCCAATAGCTCTAGCCAATTGAGCTAGACGAGCAATGGGTGTTTCTACTTCTTTGCCTGCCGTCATAATTAAATCGGCAAACTCATCGATCACAAGCACAATATAAGGTAGAAATTTGTGCCCATTTTGCGGATTTAATTTACGCTGAATAAATTTAGAGTTATACTCTTTAAGATTTCTAACCATTGCTTTTTTAAGTAAATCATACCGCTCGTCCATTTCGATGCAAAGGGCATTTAATGTGGTAATTACCTTTTTTGTATCGGTAATAATAGCTTCTTGTTCGCCGGGCAGTTTAGCGAGATAATGCTTTTCAATTTTGTTGAATAAGGTGAGTTCTACTTTTTTGGGATCCACCAGCACAAACTTGATTTGTGAAGGATGTTTTTTATACAATAACGAAACCAAAATGGTGTTTAGCCCAACAGACTTTCCTTGTCCGGTAGCGCCTGCCATTAATAGGTGAGGCATTTTTGCCAAATCAGCAATATAGGTTTCATTAGAAATGGTTTTGCCAAGCGCAAGGGGCAGATCCATTTTAGATTCTAAGAATTTTTCTGATGACAATACAGATTTAATACTTACAATTTCTGATTTCTGATTAGGCACTTCAATACCGACAGTTCCGCGCCCAGGGATAGGAGCGATAATACGAATGCCAAGGGCAGAAAGACTCAAAGCGATGTCATCTTCTAGATTTTTAATCTTTGAAATTCTTACACCAGCAGCTGGTACTATTTCATACAAGGTTACTGTTGGCCCAATAGTAGCTTTAATTTTTGCAATTTCTATTTTGTAATCTTTGAGGGTTTTAACAATGCGATTTTTGTTTTGTTCTAATTCTTCTCTATCAACACTAGCCTGGTCAGAAGGATAATCGATTAAAAGATTGGTATGTGGCATTTTAAAATCGCCTAAATCAAGAGTCGGATCGTATAAAGAATCAATTTTACCTTGTTCTGCCTTAGAAGAGGTTGGCTCGCTGGTTGTTTCCTGAATTTCCAAATCAATATTTGCTTCAGGTTCCTTAAGGGTACTGTGAGTAGTTGTGTTTTTTGGGGGGATGTTTTTTTCCAATGGCAATGAGTCCGTTATAGGAGGATTATGCTCAATGGAAAAATCAATGCTTTTATCGGTTGCGTCAAGCACTTTTTTTGTAGAGTCAAGCAAGGGCTCAGAAACCATTAAATCTGTTTGATGATGCGTAGGTGTTTTGGATTGAAGAGGAGAGGTTGAAGGCTTTCTTTTGAAAAAAGAAGAGAGCTGGCTGAATACCTGCGGGTAGAAATAATGCACAAACATGATAAGACCTCCTAAGCAAAAAATCATCCCCCCTAAAAATCCTAACGTATTTTCTATAAAGCTTGAAAGGTAGTACCCATACTTGCCTGATAAAAAATGGGTGTGTTGTTTTAACAAAAGACCAAAGAAAACAGGAAATACAAGTCCTATAATTAAAAACTGTTTAACTGCCCATAATGGTTTAATCATCCATGTTTTAAACGATGTTTTAATGCCCAGTAAGAATAAAATAAAAGGAACACTAAAAGACCATATCCCTAAAGCGTTGTACACTAAATGATGAGAGATGTAAGCGCCAACTTTTCCAAATAAATTTTCACACTTAATATCAGAAGATTTAAGTAAAGAGAGCAAACCCATCTGAATTTTATCTTGATCGATTTTCCAGGTAAATAAATACGACAAAATAGCCAGAAAAATAAATACACCAATACAAATCAGAATAATACCGAGATAAAAAATCAACGGGCTTTTTGAGGGTGATGTTGTTTTTTTAGTTTTAGGCAAAGTAATTGATCGTTTTATGGTGAAATAGAGCCCATATGAATAAATATAAACATTGTTTCTCTTTCAAGAGTAACAAAAAATGCTGAAGTTAAGATCTATAGAGTATTGTTTGTGGGAGAGTAGTATGGATTATGACTCCATGAAGCTGTTTAGTAAGCCTTTAATTTCGTCTTCAAATACAGAGTAATCTACTGCTTTGTAAGTATTTGGTATTTTGAAAAGCGCATCATCTACAGGTTGGGTGTTAAATGTTTTGGCTGTTAAAATCATTTTTAAACCCATTCTCTCAATCTGATAAGACATTGGAACACCCTTTATTTCTGGAAATGGAAATGACCAATTCGGGTCTTTGAAGCTAATGTCTTCAGTGTAAAAGACAGATTGTTCTTCAAGCTTGTCGGCTAAAATTTTAGCTTCTTTACATGCAAAACCAGCGAGTTCTTTTGTGTTGGGGGTAAAGTTAACTGTTAAATTGCCATATTCTTTTTGGTTGATTTGCTGAACTTTTTCTTTGCTGAGCTTGCTCTTGATAAGCTGCGTGCCAAACTTAAAGCTTTGCTCTACCTCATAGGTGTTTGAATTGCCGACAAGGGTAATGGTTAGTTGGTCAGATTTATTGGTTAAAATAGAAGAAAATGTATTGTTTTTGAAGTGAAAAACCATCTCTTTGGGCATAAAGCCTAACACGAAATTTGAGGGGTCAATATCCGGGTACTCAATGTCATAGACAATGGTTCCTTCAGAGGGTTTTTGAGTAGAACATGACGTAAAGGTTACAGTGATAACTGCGAGTAAGAGGCTAATGTACGTTCTCATTTGTACAAACATACATTTATTTTTAAACCTGTCTGAAGACTTGCATTTTTTTTCTTTTTATTTTGGTAAAATAGCTAAAAATAAAAGTGAAGGTCTGTTTTAATCCTCAATTCTTTAGAAGGTAAACATTCTTTTTTTAGAATAAAATAGTATCTTTTTTCTAAATCAAAGTTTGAATCTTATGAATACTTTACGGGTTTTTTCTATTGCATGTTTATTTATAACACTATCCTCTTCTTTTTATAGCCAATGTGCTATTGAAGTTTCTGTAAATGTTACGCACGAGTCTGCCGTAGGAGCAAATGATGGACAGGGTGCAGCATCGCAAATGGGAGCGGTAGGAAGTAATTACTACATACATTATGATATTAACGGAAATTCAGTGTCTTTAAACAATACAGCCTCAGGCTTAGCGCCAGGCGATTACTATGTAGTGGCCATTGATAGTGGAGTAAGCAACTGTACAGATACCGCATATTATACGATTAACCCAGGAAGTGGAGGGACGCCTTGTAATTTAGCAGCTAATATTACAGGGTCTGATGAAACAGCTGCAGGTGCAAATGACGGAACAGCCCAAGTAACCGTAACAGGTAACACTGGGTCAGTGACCTACTCATGGAGCAATGGAGAAACAACAGATAATATTAGTGGATTAACGCCTGACACCTATGTTGTGACTGTTACTGAATCGCCTACTTGTGAAGCGACTGCAAGTATAGTGATTAATCCGTATTCTGGTGGAGGTGCATGTTTGTTACAAGTAGACATTAATGCTACAGATGAAACGGCTGCAGGCGCCAATGATGGTACTGCAGAAGCGGTAGTAACTGGTAATGCTGGATCTGTGACTTATGAGTGGAGCAATGGAGAAACTGTTCAAACAATTTCTGGTCTATCACCGGCAACCTATTCAGTAACCGTGACAGAAACAGCTACTTGTATAGCGATTAATACGGTTACTATTCAGCCTTTTTCTGGCCCTGGATGTTCTTTAGATGTGGTCGTATCAGCTTCAGGTGAAACAGCTGCTGGCGCAAATGACGGAACAGCAACAGCAACTGTAATTGGCAATCAAGGCCCTTATAGTGTTATTTGGAGTTCTGGAGATACTACCGAATCATTATCTGGTTTATCACCAGGAGCCTATTCAATTACGGTAACTGATACAGCAGGCTGTACTGCCATAGGTTCAGCTTCGGTATTGGCCTTTGATACCTCTGGAGGTGGGGGTGGGTTAAATTGTTTATTATTTATTGTGGGCGCCATAGGAACCGATGAATTAACCCCTGCAGGAGGTGATGGACAAGCAGTGGCCTCTGTGCCGCCTATTTTTCCTGGTCCAGTAACTTATGAATGGAGTAATGGTGAAACGAGTCAAATTAATGCATTTTTAGATGCAGGTACCTATACCGTAACGGCAACAGATCAAAGTACAGGATGTGTTGATTCGGCTACTGTTATCATTGAGCCTTATGGCGGTAATCAAACAAGTGATTCTTGTGACTTTGAAATTAGTATAAGTACTACAAATGTTAGTGATTCTGGTGCTGCTGACGGATCCGCACAAGTTACAGTAGATCCGCCTGGATCGTATTCTTATTCTTGGAACACAGGAGTGAGTGGCCCAGCTATTTTTGGGCTTCAAGAGGCCTCTTATTCTGTCACAGTGACGGATGATCAAGCAGGGTGTAGTCTTGAGGATCTTGCTTTTGTTGGCGGCCCAGGTGACACTAATACGGTTGGTTTAAATTTAATAGAGGTGTCTAAAAATGACATTACTATTTATCCAAATCCAGTGTCTGATATTCTTCATGTAGAATTTAAAGAAACGGTTAATGCACCATTTATGGTATATGACCTTAAAGGGCAGTTGTTATATACGTCTAGAGATAAATTCTTTAAAAAAGGGTCTGTGCATCAGCTAGATTTAAGCTATCTGTCAAAAGGAACTTACTTTTTGTCTATTCACTTAGATAATGCGCAAGTCATTACAAAGTCATTTCTGGTGTTAAGACTCTATTAAGTAAAATTTAAAAGCCTAAGAGATACAACAGCAGATTATCTTGAGAGTTCAATCACCTCAAGGTTTTGGACGCGCGTTTTATGTATATCAAAACGCACAAGTGTTTTTACTTGATGAATGCCGTAATTTCCGAAAGCCCCAGGATTTATATGCAATAATTTGTTGGTATTGTCGTGCATTATTTTCAGAATGTGTGAATGCCCACAAATAAAAAGATTGGGCTTATAGTTTTTTATCTTAGAGATAAGGTCTGGTTTGTATTTGGGGGGATACCCACCAATGTGGGTGATTAGAATTTGACATCCCTCCACAGAAAAAAACCATTCTTTTTTCGTGCGAATTCGAATTTCTTGTCCGTCAATGTTTCCATACACAGCGCGCGTGGGTTTAAACTTTTCTAAATCGTCTAACACACTAATACTCCCGATGTCTCCGGCATGCCAAATTTCATCTACCTGTTTAAAATGTTTGTATATACGCTCGTCTAAAAAAGAATGCGTGTCAGAAAGCAGGCCTATTTTCATGTTATACGTTTGTAAAGTCTGTACCTTTATGCGTTGAATATGCATCGATACTTTGCTCAAATTTCGTATAATGGATCCAATTTCCATGGCTGGCAACGGCAAAATAATGCCCACAGTATACAACAAGAGATTGAACATGCGCTATCACTAATACTAAAAACAAAAACCGTTATTTATGGCTGTGGAAGAACAGATACAGGCGTTCATGCCCTTTACTATATTGCGCACTTTGAGGTAGAAGATTTACTTAATACCAAAGATTTTATATATAAAATTAATAGTGTTTTGCCTTCAAGTATTGCATTTAATGAAGTGTTTTGTGTTCATTCAAGGGTACATGCACGACATTCTGCGCTTTGCAGAACCTATGAGTATAGAGTTCATACACAGAAAAACCCCTTTTTAGAACCTTCTAGTTTGTATGTGCGACAAGCGCTTGATGTAGATTGTATAGATAAAGCATGTGCGTTTTTAATTGGCAAAAAAGACTTTACAAGTTTTTGTAAAAACAGCAAAGACCACTCTGTGTTATTATGTGATCTTATGAGTGCACAATGGGCTAAACGTAAAGGGTCTGATACAGAATATCTTTTTACAATAAAAGCAAATCATTTTTTACGAGGGATGGTGCGCAGCATTGTAGGCACTTTATTAGATGTCGGAAAACAAAAAATTACACCCAAGCAGTTTGCCCAGATTATTGAGGCTAAAGATAGAAAAAGAGCTAGCGCATCTGCAAAAGCACATGGCTTATACCTTAAAGCGGTGAGCTATCCATCCACGATTTATTTGAATGCCTAAAAGTAGTTCAGACATAGCAGTGCTTAAACGTTTAATTGGGCTTCTTAAGCCTAAGAAATCACTTTTTATATTGACCGCCTTTATTGCGTGCACGCTTGCTTTGGCTAGTCCTGTGAGGCCCATGCTGATTCAAAAAGCAGTGGATCAACATATTTTATTAGGAGATTTAGAGGGCTTAAAGTGGATTAGTCTTTTGATGGTGGTTATTTTATTTTTTGAAGCCATTTTTCAATTTACCTATGTGTATTGTGCAAATATTTTAGCGCAATTTGTGATGCTTCGATTGCGCAATATGACCTTTAAAAGGTTGACTTCTTACCGGTTATCTTTCTATGACAACTCTACGGTTGGTACACTGGTAACAAGAACTATTTCAGACATAGAATCACTCTCAAATGTTTTTTCATCTGGCTTGTTAACCGTTATAAGTGATGTGTTAAAATTACTTATCATTATTGTGGTAATGTTGAGTATTTCCGTGCCATTAACCTTGTGGTGCTTGCTCACGGTTCCGTTTTTGATTTTTACCTCTTGGTGGTTTAAATCTGAGATTAAAAAGGCATATCAAATAGTGCGTAATAAGGTAGCCGATTTAAATACGTTTGTTCAAGAACATATTACCGGAATGAAGATCGTGCAAATATTTAACCGTGAAGCGGTAGAGTTTGATAAGTTTAAAAAAATAAATGCAGCTCATAGAGACGCCAACATTAAAACCATATGGGCCTATTCTATCTTTTTTCCGATGGTTGAGATTTTATTGGCTATTTCACTGGCATTGATGATTTGGGTGGGCGCTAAAGGAGTTATAACTGGAGGGATATCACTTGGCGTTTTAATATCTTTTATTTTGTATTTAAATATGCTTTTTAGACCTATACGTCAATTGGCAGATAATATTAATGTGCTGCAAATGGGAGTGGTAAGTGCGCGTAGAGTTTTTGATGCCATAGATTTAAATCAAACCATAACATACTCAAAAAATACAGGTTTAAAAGAGTTTGATGGACGCATAGAATTTAAGAATGTTTGGTTTGCATATACTGCTCATGATTGGGTGCTTAAAGATGTGAGTTTTTATATTAAGCCTTCACAGACTGTTGCTATTGTTGGGGCTACTGGATCAGGTAAAACTTCTATTATTAATTTAATTGGAAAGTTTTATGACTTTCAAAAAGGGGATATTTTACTTTCAAATCAGTCGGTTAAAGCGATACATCCATCTGAATTAAGAAAAAAAGTAACGCTTGTAAACCAAGAAGTATTCCTGTTTTCGCTTAGTATTCTTGAAAACATAACTTTAGGAAATCCTAATATTAGTTTAGATCAAGTTAAAACCGCAGCTAAGCTCATTGGAGCTGATGCTTTTATTAATGAGCTGCCTGGAGGGTACCACTTTAATGTGAAGGAGCGCGGTAGTATGCTTTCTGTGGGTCAGCGTCAGCTGATTTGCTTTGTACGTGCGTATGTGCACAATCCAAGGGTACTCATTTTGGATGAGGCAACCGCATCTGTTGATCAGCAAACGGAGAAATTGATTGAAAAAGCAACTGAAAAACTCACTGAGAATAGAACAGCCATTATCATAGCTCACCGTTTAAGTACCATTAAACATGCAGATAAAATCATGGTATTAGACAAGGGGAAGGTTGTGCAAGAGGGCACACATGAGTTTCTTATCTCTACAGACGGAAAATATAGAACTCTAGTCGAAGCTCAATTAGCTATGAATAGCTGATTTAGGCTTTGTAATCTCGTGCATTAGACCCAACATAAACTTGTCGTGGTCTTCCGATTGGTTCTTTGTTTT
>JAHDCS010000020.1:0-14302 GCA_020629755.1 Flavobacteriales bacterium
CAATACCGTCCAAAAAAAATTAAGTATTGATATTTTAAATGCAAATGCCAAAACCATTCGGATAAGTTATACTGAGAAAAATCCTTTGCGCGCAAAGGATTTGGTTCAAAAAATAGTAGATGAATACTTGTATAGTGATGTTGAAAGACAAAGCCAAAGCACACAAAACATTATTGATTTCATTGATGAACAGTTAGCTGTCATACAAAGTGAATTAAGCTTGGCAGAATCTTCTATTGTAGACTATCAAAAGAAGAATAAATTAAACGATGATGTGCTTTTAAATTTTAAGTCTAAAAGAATTGAAGCCATTGAGAATGAATTTATTGAACTTGAAATTCAAGAAAAAACATTACAAAAAGTATTTCAAAAGCTCAAAGAAGGGGTCTCTGTAGAAGAGCTTTTAAATATTCTATCTGTTGTCTCTGATTTAAACTTTGGAAGTATCGTTCAAAAAGAAATACAAACATTGCAAGATCTCATTATTCAAAAAAAAGAGCTTTTATATACTCAAAAAAATGAAAATGAAAGTGTCAAGTTTATAGAAAATAGTATCCAGATTCAAAAAAAATTGCTTGAAAAAAATATTGAATCTTATATGGAACTGATTTCATCAAAAAAGAAAGACTTAGGCCAAAAAATAGCCAAGGTTGAACAAAAGTTATATGCTTCTAAAGACAAAGAGATGGAATTGGCTCGGTTGGCCCGCATTCATTCTATCAAAGAAAAATTCTATACGCAATTGCTAGAAAATAAAACCATATATGCCATTGCTAAAGCAGGGTTTATTTCTGAAAATATTATTCTTCAAAAGCCGGTAATTCCTGTAATTCCTAAAACACCAAAGCCTTTATTGATATACTCTATTTGTGGTATTTTAGCTTTTGTATCTTCTGTTTTGTTATTTGTAGTTTCTTTTCTTCTCAATAATAAAATCTATACCATTAATGATATTGTAAAGCGTTTAAATAAGCAACAAGGTATTCTAGGATTAGTTCCATTTTACCACAAGCATCTAGAATATTCTACTTTATTGGTTAATACTCAGCCTAAATCAATTCTAGCCGAATCTTTTCGATCTATTCGCTCAAATTTAGAATTTGATATTGACCAAACGTCTTCTAAAATTATTTCGATTACGTCTACCATATCAGGCGAAGGAAAAACCTTTGTAGCGGTAAATATAGCTGGTATTTTAGCTTTGGCAGGAAAACGCGTTGTTATTTTAGATCTTGATTTAAGAAAGCCAAAAATTCATTTGGCCTTTAATGCGCAAAATGCTTTAGGTGTAAGTACGCTTCTAGTGGGCAAAGCTAAATTAGAAGAGGCTATTCAAAAAAGTCAACAAGAAAATTTGCATTACATTACGGCAGGTCCAGTCCCGCCAAATCCTTCAGAATTAATTTTAAGTAAAAACATGAGGGTTATTCTTGATGATTTAAAGAAAACCTACGATTATATTCTGATTGATAATCCTCCAATAGGCTTGGTGACAGATGGTATGACATCTATTTCTTTGGCAGATTATCCTATTTATGTCTTTAGATCAGGTTATTCTAAGCCTATTTTCGTAGAGAATTTAAATCGTTTGGTGAAAGATAATAAACTCAATAAGTTGTCCATTATACTTAATGGAGTAGACTTAAAATCTGGCGTATATGCCTATGAATCAAAATACGGTTACGGATATGGTTACGGATATGGTTATGGTTATGGTTATGGGGGTTATAATAACTATTATGCAGACGATACAGATGCGTATAGCAAAAAGAATACACAATCTATGTTGACTGCTGTATTAAACTATTTTAAATCTAAGCGCTAAAATTTTGGAATTAGAAGAAACACCATTCAATGGGTTATGTGTAATTCGTCCTAAAATCTTTAAAGATGAGAGGGGGCTTTTTTTTGAATCATTTAATGAAAATAAGATGTCTTTTTTTAAAGGAATCAATTTTGTGCAAGAAAATCAATCTGTGTCATCTAAACATGTACTAAGAGGGTTGCATTTTCAAAAACCACCTTTTGCTCAAGGAAAGCTCATTCGGGTTGTTAAAGGCTCTGTATTAGATGTAGTCGTTGATTTAAGAAAAAACGAAGAAACATTTGGCCAACACTTTTCGATTTGTTTAACGCAAGATGACCATGCCATGTTGTGGGTTCCCAAAGGGTTTGCGCACGGTTTTATAAGTTTAGAAGACGACACTACTTTTCTTTATAAGTGTTCAGAGTATTATCACCCAGATTCAGAAGTGACTTTATTGTGGAATGATCCACTCTTAGCTATAGATTGGGGTGTTTCTGATCCTTTAATCTCTTCGAAAGATCGTGTTGGAAAACTGTTGAAAGAATTACCTGATTACTTTTAAGCACTTTTACAAAATCAGCTATCTTTGCTTGTCTTATGAATGTTTATTTATTGTTTATTTTTTTCTTTGCTGTATTCACTGGCGCCTTCTTATTAAACAATATTTTGCTTCAGTTTTCATCTAATTTAGGAATTAGAAATAACAAGGTTTCCATTTTAAGATGGAGTGATCAGTCGAAACCCTCAATGGGAGGGATAGGGTTTTATTTGATATTTCTATTGAGCACCTTATTCTATTTCTCATTAGACGCTTTGTATGGATTTTCAGTTGATTTTTCAATTTTTGGGATTGTTTTTGGTGCCTCTTTGGCCTTTGGAATGGGGCTTTCAGATGATGCCTACAATACTACGCCTTACATCAAATTTTTAGCACAGGTTTTTTGCGCACTGGTGCTTATCTTTTTTGAGGTCTATATTGATTTTTTTCAGATGCCTATTTTAAATTATTTATTGACAATTTTATGGGTAGTTGGCATAATGAATTCCATTAATATGCTTGATAATATGGATGCGATTGTCAGTGTGGTAGCTCTTAATATATTGGGTTTTTGTAGTGTTGTGGCTTTTCTAGAATCAGGCATTTCTTATGTATTTATTTGTGCCATTGCCACAGTAGCATCAATGCTAGCTTTTTTGTATTACAATTGGAGCCCATCAAAGATGTTTATGGGGGATGCCGGGAGCCAGTTTTTGGGATTTTTTCTTTCGGTTCTAGGTATAAAATTTGTCTGGAATGTTTCTTTGCCTGATCATTCTTATGTGCCTGCCGCACTTGTTTTTTTGGTTTTTTTACTTCCTATAACAGATACCTTAACAGTATCTATTAATCGGCTTAGAAAAGGGAGCTCTCCTTTTGTGGGTGGTAAAGACCATACTACTCATCATCTGTGTTATGCGGGATTTTCAGAACGAAAGGTGGCTCTTTTATTTTGGGTGTTAAGTGCGTTCTCATGTTTTTCATCAGTGCTCGTTTATATGAACAGTACAAATACTTTAGTTTTTGCTTTTGTTTTAAGTATTAATATTGTAATCGCTTTAGCCATTTATAGTGTTACAATTAGATATAAAGACCCGCTCACTAAAGACATAAATAAGATGATGAAAAAACAGGTTAAAAGGTCTTTGTCGTTTCAATCTGAGACTTTATCAAAACAAGACTAATATGTTTTTGATGACTAAAAAAGCAGTCGTAATTCCAGGTGTTCTCTTTTTTATGTCTGTCTTTCTCTTTTTTCAAAAGAATTCAAACCTAAGTGTATATAACGATTTAGTGGACGAGAAGTACAACGTATATTCTTTTCCTTTGCCAGATACATTGTTTCTTTTTGACACTTTTTTGGTGTCTAAAAGCCCGCATGTCAAAGAGGCTTTCGACAAGGAGTTAATGGTAAATACCTACTGGCATTCAAGTACATTTTTAAGCATCAAAAGAGCAGCTAAATTTTTCCCGGTGATTGAACCCATTTTAAAAGCCAATGGCTTGCCTGCTGATTTTAAATATTTAGCTGTTGTTGAGAGTGGGTTACAAAATCTAAGATCCCCTGCAGGTGCTAGAGGCATGTGGCAGTTTATGGAGTCTTCGGGTAAATCATTAGGCTTAGAAATAAATGATAATATTGACCAACGTTATCACCTTGAAAAAGCCACTCAAGCAGCTTGTGAATATTTAAAGGATGCCTATTATTCATTTGATAAAGATTGGTTTTTAGCCGCAGCAAGTTATAATATGGGTGTGAGAGGATTGCAAAGAAATATGTCGTTTCAAAATAGTCGTGCCTATGAAGAATTATATTTAAATAGTGAAACGGCACGTTATGTGTATAGAATTGCTGCACTCAAATGTATTTTTGAAAACCCTACGCAATATGGGTTTAATGTTCGACAAGAAGATCTATACAAGCCCGTACAATTTAATGTGGTTGAAGTAGATACAGCTATTGAGAATTTGCGTGTTTTTGCTGAACAGTTCGGGCTTACTTATCGCGATTTAAAAGAGATAAATCCATGGTTACGAGAGCGTTTTTTAGAAAATAAGACTCAACAAACCTACCAGATTAAGATTTTAAAAAACTAAATGGGTAAAAACACAATTGAAATAAAAGGTGCAAGAACCCATAATTTAAAAGATATATCTTTAGATATACCAAGAGATAAACTGGTAGTCATTACAGGGGTTAGTGGTTCAGGTAAGTCTTCATTAGCTTTTGATACAATTTATCATGAAGGACAGAGAAGATACATTGAAAGCTTTTCTTCTTATGCCAAGAGTTTTTTAGGGAAAATTGACCGTCCGGATGTTGATTATATTGGGGGGTTAAGCCCTGTGATTTCAATCGAACAAAAAACGGTAAACAAAAGTCCGCGTTCTACTGTGGGTACTTTAACAGAAATATATGACTATTTAAGACTCTTGTTTGCCCGAGTGGGTACTGCATATTCCCATATTAGTGGAAAAAAAATGATTCAATATTCGACAGATGAGATCTTAGAAAAGATTTATAAAGATTTCGAAGAATCCTCTGTTAGTATACTCGCTCCTGTTGTAAAAGGCAGAAAGGGGCACTACAAAGAATTATTTGAGCGCTATCGCTCTTTAGGCTTTCTTAAGGCACGTGTGGATGGGGTTATTCAAGATTTAGTTTTTGGCTTTCATGTAGATCGTTATAAAACACATGATATTCAAATTATGGTTGATCGCGTCAAGGTTAACCTAAAGAATAAACCCCGTTTAAAAAAGTCTGTAGAATTAGCCCTTAAATATGCAGATAATGTTGTAATGGTTGGGGTATATGACCATCCGACTCAGACCATTACCCAGGAGGCATTACTGAGTAAAAATTTGATGGACCCTGACTCTGGTTTGTCTTATGATGTGCCTGCACCTAATACGTTTTCTTATAATTCGCCCTACGGATATTGCCCAAAATGTAAAGGTATTGGTTCGATTGTTCAGGTTGATTTAGAGAAAGTATTCCCGGATAAAAATAAATCTATTCGAGCAGGCGGAATTGCTCCATTAGGCCCTTATAAAAACAATTGGGTTTTTTCTCAGATCCAAGCCATCTTAGAACAACATGGCTTATCCCTCCAGAAAAAAATAAAAGAGTTGCCAAGCGAGGTTTTAGATGTTCTTTTAACAGGAGTTAATCAGACGTTTCAAATTCAAAAAAAAGAGATTGGCGTTCAGTATATTAAAAAAATTAAATTCAATGGCATTGCGGAGTTTCTGATCACAGAAGCTGAACAAACCTCGAGTAGGGTGTCAAAAAGATGGGCCGAAAGTTTTATGAATAAAATTGTGTGTCCTCAGTGCAAAGGCGGACGGTTGAAAAAAGAGAGTTTGAGTTATAAAATTTGTGATGAAAATATTTTTCAAGTCAGTTCTAAAGGTCTTGAAGATCTTAAGGGATGGATTGAGCAAGTGCGCGAAAAGCTTTCAGAAAGAGAGCAGTTAATTGCGAATGAAATTTTAAAAGAAATCAAGAACAGGCTTGATTTTATTTTGTCAGTTGGGCTTGATTATTTGACTTAGGCCTGTGTCAACCCTTTCAGGTGGCGAAGCTCAGCGTATTCGTTTAGCCACTCAAATAGGCTCTAAGCTTACGCAAGTGCTTTACATTTTAGATGAACCAAGTATTGGGCTTCATCAGCGCGATAATGACAAACTTATTGATTCACTCAAAGCTCTGAGAGATGTAGGCAATTCTATTATTGTTGTCGAACACGACAAAGAAATCATGCTTGAGTCAGACTATATTATTGATATTGGTCCTCGAGCAGGTAAGTCTGGCGGCGAAGTTGTTGGTGCAGGTTCTCCAGAGACATTTTGTAAGCTCTCAACAGAAACGGCTCGCTATTTGTCTGGAAAAGACTCAATCCCCCTTTCAAAGAAAAAAACGACAGAGTCTAATTGGCTAACTATTGAAGGCTGTTCAGGACACAATCTTAAGGATGTCGATTTTTAGGTCAATTTGTTTGTATAAGTTAGTGGATCCGGAAAATCAAGTCTGGTCAATGGTACACTTTATCCTGTATTGATGCAGAAATTGTATAATTCGCCCCGTACACCTCTGCCGTATAAGAAAATTTCTGGAGTTGAGCATTTAGATAAAGTGATTGTGGTAGATCAGTCTCCTATTGGCCGAACACCACGCTCGAATCCGGTCACGTATACGGGGGTGTTTACAGATATTAGAACCTTGTTTTCAACTTTGCCTGAATCAAAAATTAGAGGTTATAAACCTGGGCGTTTTTCATTTAATGTAAAAGAAGGGCGTTGCCAAACTTGTATGGGTGGGGGGATGAAAACAATAGAGATGAATTTTTTACCTGATATTTATGTGTTGTGTGATTCATGTCAAGGGATGCGCTATAATTCAGATACATTGCAAGTGCATTATAAAGGCTTATCTATAGGCGAGGTTCTGAAGTTGAGAATTGATGAGGCGGTTGATTTTTTTAAAGGGGTACCAATGATTGCACAAAAGCTTAAAACTTTAGACGATGTAGGCTTAGGCTATTTAGAACTGGGGCAATCTTCTGTGACGCTTTCTGGCGGAGAAGCGCAGCGGGTTAAACTGGCAAGTGAGTTGAGTAAGAAGAGCACAGGAAAAACCTTATATATCATGGATGAGCCCTCTACAGGTTTGCACTTTCAAGACATTAAAGTTTTACTCGGAGTCATTGGAAAATTAATTGATGAAAAAAATTCATTTTTAATTATTGAACACAATTTAGATATCATTAAAACAGCCGACTATATTGTTGATTTAGGTCCTGAAGGCGGACAAAAAGGCGGGCAAATTATAGCCAGTGGCTCTCCTGATCAAATTGTTAATCAAAAACAGGGCTATACGCATCTTTTTTTGAAAAAAGAATTAGACGATGCAAAAACAAAAAACGTGTAATCTTGAGTGCTAAGATGTTTAAAGGTAAAGCAAAACAAATAGATCCATTGTCTTTTTTACAGGCTTCTAAAAGCTTAGAAAATGAAAGAAAAAGAAGTGGGCTTTCACTGCATTTAAGTGCCCAAGAGCAATTAGATTATGATGCTGGCTTACCTCCGTTTTTAAGAGGGCCTTATGCCTCTATGTACGTCACTCGGCCTTGGACAATCCGACAGTATGCCGGGTTTAGCACAGCTGAAGAGTCAAATGCTTTTTATAAAAGAAATTTAGCTGCTGGGCAAAAGGGGCTCTCTGTGGCTTTTGATTTGGCGACCCATCGTGGCTACGATTCTGATCATCCGCGTGTGAGCGGTGATGTGGGTATGGCAGGCGTTGCTATTGATACGGTTGAAGATATGAAAATCTTATTTCGAGATATTCCTCTAGATAAGATGAGCGTCTCCATGACCATGAATGGAGCAGTGATTCCTATTTTGGCCTTTTTTATTGTGGCTGCCCAAGAATCTGGTGTGTCTCAAGAGCACCTAACAGGTACTATTCAAAATGATATTTTAAAAGAATTCATGGTGCGCAACACTTTTATCTATCCCCCCAAAGAAAGTATGCGTTTAATAGGAGATATCTTTGAATATACAGCTAAGTATATGCCTAAGTTTAATTCGATAAGTATCTCAGGTTATCATATGCACGAGGCCGGAGCTTCTGCGGATTTAGAGTTAGCTTATACCCTTATGGATGGCGTTGAATATTTAAAAACAGGATTATCTAAAGGGTTAAAAGTAGATGCGTTTGCGCAAAGATTTTCTTTTTTTTGGGGGATCGGGATGGACTTTTTTAAAGAAATAGCCAAATTACGTGCTGGGCGATATTTGTGGGCAGATTTAGTACAGAAATTTGCGCCTACTAATCCAAAATCTATGTGTTTAAGGACCCATTGTCAAACCAGCGGTTGGAGTCTGACAGAGCAAGACCCTTACAACAATATAACACGTACACTGATTGAGGCTATGAGTGCTGTTTTGGGCGGAACCCAAAGTTTACATACCAATGCTTTGGATGAAGCCATTGCGTTGCCTTCAGATTTTTCAGCTAAGATTGCGAGAGACACCCAAAAATATATCCAAACACAGACGGGTATCTGTGAACTTGTAGATCCTGTTGGCGGAAGCTACTATATTGAGCACTTAACTCAAGATTTAATTCTAAAGACCCGTGCGCATATCAAAGAAATAGAATCTTATGGAGGGATGACAAATGCCATTGAAAAAGGGATTCCTAAAATGCGCATTGAAAAAGCAGCGGCACAAAAACAAGCTTTAATCGAACGAGGGGATGAGGTGATTGTTGGCGTGAATAAATACAAAGTAGATCAAGAAAAAACAGCATTAAAAATTTTACAAATTGATCAGGATAAGGTCATTAAAAATCAGATTACGCGCTTAAAAGAAGTAAAAGAAAAAAGGGATGAAGCCTCTGTAAAAAAGGCCTTATCTGAGATAACAAAAGCCTGTGTAAATCAAAATAAAAACCTTTTAGAATTAGCTGTTGTAGCGGCCAAATACCGGGCTACATTAGGTGAGATTAGCTTGGCTATTGAAAAAGCATTTCAAAGGCATGTCGCTAAAACAGAACTTATTTCTGGTGTTTATCACAAAGCAAGATCTATGGATGAAGATTTTAAATCGGTAACAGATAAGTCGGCGATGTTTGAACAATTAACCGGTCGAAGGCCTCGGGTTTTAGTGGCTAAAATGGGGCAAGATGGACATGATAGAGGCGCTAAGATAATTGCGAGTTCATTTGCAGATATGGGCTTTGATGTAGATGTTAGTCCTTTGTTTCAAACCCCTGAAGAAATTGCTATGCAAGCCCTTGAAAATGACGTCCATTTAATTGGCGTGTCTTCTTTAGCTGCTGGGCATAAACGTTTGGTTCCGGATTTAAAAGCACAATTGCAACACAAAGACATTGCGCATATGCTTATTGTGGTTGGCGGAGTGATTCCAAAAGAAGATTACGATTTTTTATATCAAAATGGAGCAGCTTTTATTTTTGGTCCAGGAACTAATATAGCGCAATCGGCTACACAGATTATTGATAAACTCATTGACTTATATAAAACTAAATAACCACTTATGTTATCTCAATTTTCAAATATTTCAAAAATGATGGGGCAGCTGAAAGACATGCAACAGCAAGTTGAAAAAATAAAAGAAAAACTCAATACACTCTACGCCATTGGAGAATCTGAAGATCAGACAGTACGCATTAAAATTAATGGCAATCGTCAATTAACAGACCTTGAACTTTCAGACGCTTTTCCAAATCTGAGCAAAGAAAACATGCAATATGCATTATATTCAGCCTTTAAGAAAGCCTTATCTGAAGCAGAAAGTATTCATGAAAAAGAAATGTCATCTGCCGCAGGTTCTATGTTGCCTAATTTAGGGGGGATGTTTAAGTAGTGTCTAGTTCATCGCCAACTCATCGATAGGATCGAGTAAATGATCTCTTTGATATAATTCGTAAAAGTACTTGTCGCCTTTAGTGCGGATGTATTTATCTTTTTGGTCTGTATAAGCACTAATGTGCCTTAAAATTTGCTCTTGATTATTAAGGAATTCATGTTTTGATTTTTCAAATTCAGAGTGAATGTAGCTGTAAAAGTCTTTTAGCTTTTGATCTTTTATTAGTGTCTGATAAATGGAAGCTTCATTTATTTTGCAGTACTGCAAATACCAAGAGATAAACAAATTAAAATCTTTAGAGGCATTTAAGACATCTTGATTAGCAATTAAATAATCTATCCAAATTGCAGTTTCAGTATAGGGAACATTGGTTTTTAAATAAGTGAACATCTCTTTATAAGCGAGCATGTCTTGGTAGTATGCCGCATATTCTTCTAAAATGCCATAGATGCCGCTTTTTTGTGAATCCATGTGGGCTTGGTCAGAAAAAATATAATGATAATAGCGTTCGGGTATCTCTTCTGTATAATGTTTGATAACATATTCATGCATTTTTTCACTTCTAACCACAGGATGTACATTTAAAGTAAATTCTAAATCATTTGATATATAGTATGTTCTTTTTGCAGGATTATTATTGATATGGTGATTAAGCATGTGGTAATTTTCATGGACCACCGTTGGAAAACTTTTTAAAACAGCTTCAAATGAATTCTCATGACAATAATTATCAATCCCCACAAAACTTTCTTTCAATATATGTTTTGCATTAGAACAGGCGTTATTGGCAATAGATTGAAGGAGCTCTTTTTTTTCTTCTTTATTATTGATAGGGCTAATAAGAGAAGATAAGAGACAAAAAAGACCTAAAATGGCAGTTGTCTTGTTTATCATGTGTTTAGTTATGTTCTGTGTAACGTTGTTTTTTGCCTCAGGGTTTCAATTCATTAACACCTATTTTTATTGTATTGGCATAAAAAACACTAGAATAGATCCTGTGCGCTTGACAATTATTTTGGAATAAATTAGATTTGCAGGGCAATTAACCTTAAAACATTAAAAATGAAAAAATTTAGTACGGTTGCTGCTTTCTTAGCAGCTTCTTTTTTTGTTCAAGCACAAAATGGTGCTACTCCAGAACTTTTAGACTTCCCACCAAATGCCGAGCCAGGTAAGTGTTATGCTAAGTGTAAGATACCGGCTGTATTTGAAACGCAAACTGAGCGTATATTAGTAAAGCCAGAAGGGAAAAGATTAAAAACTATTCCAGCAAAATATGAAACGCAAACGTTTAAAGTATTAGCAAAAGAAGCTTATGTAGTTAAAAAAGTAATTCCTGCTACATACAAAACTACTTCTGAAGAAGTTTTGGTCCATGAAGGTACTTCTAAAATGAAGACAATTCCTGAAACATATGAAACTGTATCAGAAAAAATGCTTGTAGCTCCAGCTAAAACAGAATGGGTGAAGGGTAAAGCAGATGCAAACTGCCTATCTGCAAATCCAGAAGATTGTAATGTGTGGTGTTTAAAAGAAGTGCCTGCACAATACAAGACTGTGTACAAGAGAGTGTTAAAAACACCAGCTAAGTACGAAGAAGTAAAGACTGAGCCAGTTTACAAAACTGTTTACACAAAAGTTGTTGATCAGCCAGCTAGAGTAGTTGAAGAAACAATTCCAGCAAAGTACAAAACGGAGTCTAGAAAGGTTTTAGTAGAGCCCTCTAAAGCGGTTGAAGAAGTAGTACCTGCTGAATACAAAACAGTAACTAAAAGAGTAATGGTTTCAGCTGAAACTGTAGGTGAGTGGAAAGAGATTCTTTGCGATTCTAAATTAACATCAAGTAAAATCTCTCAAATTCAAAGAGCGCTTATTAACGCTGGATATGATGTAGGTTCTCATGGTGTTGATAATGTATTTGGTGCTGATACTAAAAGAGCATTAACTCAATATCAGAAAGACAACAACCTTCCTGTTGGAAACTTAAATCTTGAAACCTTAAAGTCACTTAAAGTGTCTTACTAAGACTTAGAGTTTAAACTTTTTTAAAAAACCTGCGTAAGACTGAGTCTTCGCAGGTTTTTTTGTTGGTGAAAGCTAAATGTACATATTTATTGAGCATTATTATGTTTGCAAATGCTTGTGTTGCTCAAAAAAAAAGTCGCGTATTTTCAAAACACGAATCGGTCAATCAGAATCAAAAAGAATATACTAAAGATACTACTCAGCTTATTACAGACCCTGAAATTTTAAAACTTCAACAAGAGTTTGCTGCATATACAGATAGTTTAAATATGGTCAATAAAGACTCTAGTTTATTTTCGGATTCTTTAGCTATTACTCCTTCAGACACCACTGTGGGCATCAAAAAAAAAGTTATAGAAGAAAACATGCCAAGGGTAATGTTTTTTAATGAATCTATAGACTCATTTAAGGCCAAAACCAAAACGTATAATAAAAGTTATTTCATGTATTTTCACGCGTATTGGTGTGGACCGTGTAAAAAATTAAAAAAAGAAAGCTTCGTATACCCAGAACTGGTCGAGTACACGTCTAAAAAGCTTATGGGGCTTAGTGTTGATACAGAAACATTTCAAGGGATTGAGCTTTCGCAGAAATATCAAGTTAAAAGCTTGCCCACCATGATTTTCTTTAATACTAAAGGCGAACAAGTTGGTAAAATAGAAGGGTATATGGAAGGCTATTCGCTCCTTAAAAAGGTTCAGTCATTTTACCCTTAATAAGAAAAATCCCCTTTTTTAAAGGTCTCTAAGCTAAGGCTTTACAACAAGAAGTTTTTGCCCTACTTTTATTTCATAAGAACCTAGTTTATTGATGTAGATTAGATCTTCGATTGAAATGTTATACATTTTAGATATTTGGTATAGGTTGTCGTTTTTTTCAACTAAGTGGTATTGCTTGTCTTTTTGGGCCGTTGGCGTAGTTTGGTAATCTGCATTAGTCTTCAGTTGTACAACTGAATTAGATTTTTGGATTGAGCTTTCTGTATCTTCTATAACAGATAGAGGCTCCTTCTTGCAATCACAAGCCGTATCAGGAATCATATTGTATTGGGCCCTTAATTTTTCAACCATGGCAGTATTCTTGTCTTTTTTGTGTAAATCAATACGATTTGTGATGATCCGTTTTTGAAAATTTGAATCGTTTTGTGTGCGCGCAATTAAGTCTTTAAAAACACTATCTGCCTGAGTGATCTGACCTAAATACTGAAAGCAAATGGCTAAACTATTATAGTCTGTTAAAAGAAGTTTGCTGTTTTTAGAAAGATATTTCTCGCCTGTTTCAACGGCACGTTTATAATAGAAATTAGCTTTTTGGTAGTCTTTAAGTTTAAAGTAAGCGTTGCCTACATTTGAAAATGAGAGTGGACTTAAGTATCTATTCTCTTCACTGTTTAGCGCAATATCTAATTGTTGTTGTGCAACATCAATGGCTTTTTTTGGGGATTGCTCTAAAAGTTGGGTGTAAGCGTTTTGTAAGTTATCCCAATTTGTTTGTACAAAACATACCCTCTGGAAACAAATAAAAAAGAGAAATAAAAAAAAAGGTCTCACATCACAAATTTAGTGAAGATGAGACCTTAAGGCAAGTGTATAGCGTAAATTAAGCTGAACGCTTATACAATATCATTAGTGGTAAAATGAAACTCGGTTTCAACTTGTGCATTCTGATCACTATCAGATCCGTGCACGGCGTTTTTAGCTTTTGATTCTGCGTATTTTTTTCTAATGGTTCCTTCAGCAGCTTCACTTGGGTCTGTTGCTCCAATTAAATTTCTAAAATCAGATACTGCATTTTCTTTTTCCAGAACTGCCGCTATAATAGGCCCTGAAGACATGTAGTCTACCAACTCACCATAAAACGGACGCTCTTTATGTACCGCATAGAATGCACCTGCTTGCTCTTTAGTTAATTTGGTTTTCTTTAATGCTTTGATGTTAAATCCTGCAGCGATAATCATGTCAATTATTTTACCTGAATATCCGCTTTGAACAGCCTCAGGCTTAATCATTGTGAAAGTTCTATTTGTTGCCATTATTTTTTTTTGCAAAGCTACTGAAATTCATGGGTTACAAAATACTTTTTATCAAGTCTTTTTAAAGTGAGCGGTTGTGCATGCTATTTTAAAAAGTTCAGTATAGTGCCAAAGAGATCTATTTTAATATGCTTTAACAAAAAAAAGCAAATTGTATAGACCACAACTTGCCTTTTAATTTTAATAGTTTTGATACTTTCATGTTTACTCTACAGGCCACATTCCATAGCCAGGGTATCCTTCGTTTTGAAAAAAATAGGTTATAATACTATTCGCAAGATTATCTGTATAATAATTTGGCCCTTGTTGATTGTAATCCCAATCATTATGATCTTCATATTTTGTAACTTCTCGTCCTCTGCAATCATATACGACAACAATAATCTGTAGATCCTTTTTATAGACAAAACCATAATAAGACTTTTTGCCTAGTAAAAAATTATGATCATAATAATCAGCAACAACATATTTCAAGGGAAGAGTCTCTTGATTTTGATTTTCT
>JAHDCS010000020.1:14312-37771 GCA_020629755.1 Flavobacteriales bacterium
GAAATCCAATTATCCATAAGTAATGGGTTTTCACTAGAATATTCAAAGTCAATGGCTCTACATAGATCAATCTTGCTTTCATCTGATGAAGAGCTATTGCATCCACCATTAGAGAGTAACCCAAAGCTTAACCCAAAAGCGGCAATAAGTTTTAATTTTGAAATAGGTGTCATAGTTTTTGTTTTTAGAACCTGAATTTCTGAAAATTTATAATTCAAGTCAAATAATTTTTTATTTTGGAGTTTAAAATGCTACAGATGTATTTAGTAGTATATCATCTAGTTACCCATAGTTTTCGTTTTTATGATATAAAGCATCACATTTTATTAAATATTATTAGATGTGATGCAAGATTTTGTGGTTTGTATATTGTGCATTTAGTAAGTATTGTAAACGGTTTTTTATAAAAGTAATTTATGGGGATTAAAAAGGGTTTAAGAAAAAATCAAAGGCTTTGTGAGCACAAATTTGTAGATTCGTAATTCTCTGATGGAATTATCAAAAACAGACGTTCAGTCATTAACAGCACTCATTGACAAGGCTGAGAATATTGTGATCACCGGGCACAAATCTCCTGACGGAGATTCCATGGGATCTTCTCTAGGCTTGTATCATTATTTAAAATCAAAGCATAAAAAGGTGCATGTGGTGTTTCCAGATCTTTTTGCTTCTTATTTAGGGTGGATGCCGGGGAGCGATGATATTTTATCTTATCAAGAAGATCCTTCAAAATGTGAGGCGCTTTTTTCTTCGATGGATTTGTTTTTTGCCTTAGATTATAATGTGCTCTCTAGAGTAGGAGAGGCGATGCATAAGGCTTTGCATGGGATGACCTGTAAAAAAATAATGATTGATCATCACTTGCATCCAGATTTTTTAGCTGACGTTTTGATTTCTTTTCCAAAAGCCAGTTCAACCGCAGCACTCATTTATGATTGTATTGAAGCAATGGGAGATGTTGACCAAATAGATCAAAACATAGCCAATTGTTTGTATACAGGCATCATGACCGATACGGGATCTTTTAAGTTTCCTTCTACTAGTGCACGCACCCATCAGCAGATATCCGTATTGTTAGAAAAAGGAGCGCAGTCTTCTTATATCCATCAACAGGTATTTGATCAAAATTCCTATGATCGTCTCAAGCTTTTAGGGTATATGCTAAGTGAAAAAATGGAAATCTTACCCCAGTACAACACTGTTCTTATTGGTCTTACGGCTAAAGAACTCAAAGACTTTAATTTTAAAAAAGGCGATACAGAAGGCTTTGTTAATTATGGTTTGTCTATTAAAGGCGTTAAATTGGTGGCATTCTGTAGTGAGAAAAACAATCAAATTAGAATCTCCTTCAGATCAAAAGACAATGTGCCTGCAAATTTAATCGCCTCTGATCATTTTAATGGAGGTGGCCACCAAAATGCAGCCGGAGGTTTGGGTGAAACAAGCATTGAACATACCCTGAAAAAAATAAGAGAAATTTTACCTGATTATGCCACGTATTTGGTTTAAGTACACCAGCTTAATTTTGTTTTTGTGTGCCTGTGAAACGGCCCAGAAACATCCCCCCGAAAAAAAAATTAATTATCAAACATTAAAAGATCCGCTCATTCAAAATAATAAAGAGCGTCTTTCTATAGAAGAGTCTCAAATTAAGGCCTATATAACAAGAAAAAAATGGCCGGTGGTTAAGACCCAAACTGGGTTAAGGTACTACATTTACGATTCAGTGTATAGCTCTTCCGTGAAACCCAAAGCAAATGATAGAGTCGTGATTTCGTATAGCGTTTCTTTGCTAAATGGTAAGGTGTGTTATGCAAGTTCAGATAAGCCAGAAGTGTTTTTAGTAGATAGAGACGACGTAGAAAGTGGTTTGCATCAAGGCATAAAACAACTTATGGTTGGGCAAAAAGCAAAAATTATTTTACCCTCTTATCTCGCTCATGGTTTGGCAGGTGATTTAGATAAAATTCCGCCGGTTTCAACGATTATTTATGATCTTCAATTGCTTCGAATTTTGTAAGCCTATGAAGTATGTGATATATAGCATAGGTATGTTACTTATGAGCGCCTGTACTCAAAAGCATCCAGGCTATCATAAAACGCCTGAGGGCTTGTATAGAAAAGTATTTAAAATTGGAGATGACATTCCGCTTTCTATTGGCGATTTTATTGTCTATGATTTGAATGTATTTGAGTCTGACTCTTTGGTCTATGCGCAGACCTCTGCCGCTATTCAAATCAATAAACACGAGCATCCTTTTTTTAGCAAAGCACTCTTAGATATGAATAAGGGCGATAGTGCCTGCTATATTTATGAAAAAACACCAGAGGTACACCAATTGTTTTGCGTAGAAGTTCATCAGGTATTTAAGAGTGAAAAAGCCTATCAAGACCATTTGATGGCTACTGCACTTAAAGCAGAGCAAAAAGAACATCAGCGCTTATCTGCTTATATAGAAAAGAGTGAGCGGGTTTGGTATAATATTTTAGGCATCTATTCTAATACCTTTACGCGTTTTAAACAGCAAAATTTTAAAGGAGACACGCTTTCTATTTTGTATAAAGGGTATTCATTAGATGGGCATCTGTATGAAGACCAAACAAATAGAAATGCCCCTTTTGAATTTACATACGGTAATCCCGGTCAGGTGATTCGTGGCATAGAGATTGCGGTTTCTATGATGCAGAGCGGTGAAAAACTAAAATTTATTTTACCTTCGTTAATGGCCTATGGAAGTGAAGGATCTTCTGATTATTCGGTTGCGCCTTTTACCCCTTTGCTGTACGAGATAGAACTTGTAGAAGTAAAAAAGAAACAATGAGAACATTCCTTTTTTTGAGCGTGTTTATAATAGGAGCTCTTTGTCTTAAAGCACAAGAATTAGCGCCTAATCAGGTAGTGTCTGAGGCGGTGTTTCAAAAAATGAAAACCTCACCCACTGGGCTTAAGTATTTAATGCGTCAAACCGGATCGGGTTTAAAGCCAAAGGATGGTGATTTTGTCTTGGTACACTATACGGGTAAGTTAGAGAATGGCAAAACCTTTGATTCTTCTTACGACCGAGCAGAGCCATTATTGTTTAAGCTCGGAGCAGGCATGGTGATTAAAGGCTGGGATCAAGGTGTAGCGATGATGCACAAGGGAGGAGAATCTACGCTTTATATACCAAGTGCCTTGGCTTATGCAGAGAGAGAAATTCCTAAATTAATACCTGCTCATTCAAACCTTATTTTTGATGTTAAACTTGTTGAAGTGCTTCGTTTTGACACCAGTCTAGTAGAGCCCATAGTAACTGAACAAGGCCTTAAAATTTACAAGTATAACTCTACAAGCTACCCCTCTAAAAAGGCAATCACAAAAGTTACGGCACATTACAAGGGCTATTTGCCTAGCGGTAAACAATTTGATAGTTCTTTTGATCGGATGCAGCCCTTTAGCTTTCCTTTAGGCAAAGGGAAGGTCATTAAAGGTTGGGATATTGCTTTTTCTCATTTACGCCCTGGAGAATATGCGACCATTGTAGTGCCGCCAAATTTGGGATATGGAGCCAACGGCATTCCCGGTACAATTCCGCCGAATAGTTCCTTATTGTTTGATGTTTATTTTGTAAAATAGTGTTATGGATTCACCTAAAGAGTTAGAAAACTTATGTACGCAAATCAGAAGAGATATTCTACGGATGGTGCATGCCGTTCAATCTGGTCATCCTGGTGGTTCTTTGGGCTGCGTAGAGTATTTTGTAGCCCTTTATTTTAAGGTGTTAAAACACAAAACATCATTTCAAATGAATGGGGCCGAAGAAGATTTATTTTTTTTATCTCAGGGGCATATTTCTCCGGTGTGGTACAGCACATTGGCGCGCGCCGGATATTTTGATCTAGATGAACTGAATACATTTCGTAAACTAAATTCGAGGCTTCAAGGGCATCCGGCAACTGAAGAGGGTTTGCCTGGTGTGCGGATTGCGTCTGGCTCATTGGGGCAAGGTTTATCTGTGGCTTGTGGTGCTGCTCAGGCTAAAAAGCTCAATCAAGACAATCATTTGGTATTTTCTTTACACGGCGATGGTGAGCTGCAAGAAGGTCAGATTTGGGAGGCTGTGATGTATGCAGCAGCACATCAAATAGATAATTTAATTTCAACGATTGATTATAATGGCCGGCAGATTGACGGAGATTTAAAAGATGTTCTTGATTTAGGAGACCTAGAGGCAAAGTTTAAAGCTTTTGGATGGCGTACGCTTGTCATTGAAAAAGGCAATGATTTACTCAGTGTGATTCAGGGGCTTGAAAAAGCCAAAACAATGGCTTTTCAAAAACAACCTGTAGCAATCCTTTTGCATACTGAAATGGGCAATGGAGTTGATTTTATGATGGGTACCCACAAATGGCACGGCTCTGCGCCAAATGACGAGCAACTGCAGATTGGGCTTTCTCAAAACAAAGAAACACTTGGCGATTATTAAATGAAGTACAGATCGCATATTTTATCTATTCTATTGTTTTTTTTGGGGGGATATTTTATGTGTGCTCAAAACAACACACAAACCACTCGGATACTTTTTATTTTTGATGCGTCAAATTCTATGAATGGCTTTTGGAAAACCAAACAAAAGCATATGCTCTCTAAAGAGATGCTGGTCTCGATGGTCGATAGTCTTTCTGATCTTGATAATTTACAATTGGCCTTGCGTGTATTTGGACATCAAAAGCCTTATCCGCCACAAGATTGTGACGACACAAAGTTAGAGGTGCCTTTTGCGGATCAAAATTTTGAGCAATTAAAAAAGAAGATTAAAAACATAAGGCCAAGTGGCACAACGCCTATTGCGCAAACCTTAGAAGAATGCGCGGATGATTTTACGCCATGTGAAGACTGCAGAAATGTGATTATTCTTATTACAGATGGTATTGAAGAGTGTCAAGGTGACCCTTGCGCAATCTCTTATATGTTACAAAAGAATGGCATTACCTTAAAGCCTTTTATTCTTGGGATAGACATAGATAACCGTTTTAAAAACACCTATGATTGTGTCGGGAATTTTTATAATGTTGGGTCTGAAGAAGAATTTGAAAAAGTACTGGGGATAGTCGTGTCGCAGGCGCTTAATAACACCACTGTTCAGGTTAATTTGCTAGACATCAATAAAAAGCCCACCGAGACAAATGTAGCGATGACTTTGTATAATCATTTTAATCAAAAACCAGTGTATCAATACATTCATTCTATGAATGCAAGGGGTGTGCCTGATACTATTCCTATTGATGCTGCTTTAACGTATGATATGGTGGTGCATTCTATTCCGAGTGTTCGAGTAGATAGTTTGTATTTAGAGCCAGGGAAACACAATGTTTTTCCGGCTGATGTACCCAGAGGCTATTTGCATTTTCCGCTCTCTTCAAATTCTTTACTAAAAAATAAACAAGCCCAAATTATAGACCCAAAAACATGTCAAACACTTAATATTCAAGCCTATGGGTCTACTCAAAAATACTTAGTCGGCAACTATGATGTAGAAATTAATACTTTGCCTGTTACACGACTAAGCAATGTACGTATTTCACAAAGCCATACCACCGATATTGAAATACCAGAACCTGGTGTTGCCCATATTAATACAGAAGCAAAAGGGTATGGTCATGTCTTAAAAAATGAAAAAGGAAAATATGTCAATGTGTACACATGGCCTTTAAACAGTACCAAGAAAAGTCTTTACCTTCAGCCAGGAAGTTACATTTTTGTGTTTAGAACTCAAAAATCAACAGAAACAGTCTTTACAATTGAAAAAAAGTTTAAAATAAAATCTGGCTTATCTACCAGCATTAATTTGTACGAATGAAAAAAATAGAACATCAAGGGCTAAAAGATACCCGTTCAGGATTTGGTCAGGGATTATTAGAGCTCGGAAAAGAAAACCCCAATGTGGTAGCTCTTTGCGCAGACCTCACTGGCTCATTAAAGATGAATGCATTTAAAGAGGCTTTTCCAGATCGCTTTTTTCAAGTTGGTATTGCAGAGGCAAATATGATGGGGGTGGCCGCTGGTTTAAGCATTGGTGATAAAATTCCTTTTACGGGTACTTTTGCTAATTTTAGCACCGCAAGAGTATACGACCAAATCAGACAGTCTATTGCCTATTCTGAAAAAAACGTGAAAATATGTGCTTCTCATTCTGGATTAACACTCGGTGAAGATGGGGCTACTCATCAAACACTAGAAGACATTGGAATGATGAAAATACTGCCTCATATGACAGTAATTTCGACCTGTGATTATAACCAAACACGTGCTGCAACAAAGGCTATTGCTAAGCATTATGGGCCAGTATACCTTAGATTTGGTAGGCCAAAGGTGCCTAATTTTACAGACCCTAATAAGTCATTTGAAATTGGTAAAGCAAATGTGATTAAACAAGGTACAGATCTTACCATTGTCGCTAACGGTCATCTGGTTTGGCAAGCCATTCAGGCTGCAGAAATCCTTGAAGAAAAGGGGGTGTCGGTAGAACTTATTGATTTGCCAACCATTAAGCCTTTAGATGAGCAAGCTATTTTAACATCTGTTCAAAAAACTCAATGTTTGGTCACGGCTGAAGAGCATCAAATTTTTGGAGGGATCGGAGAGAGTATCGCGGGTTTTTTATCTTCTATATATCCTGTTCCTATAGAATACGTCGGGGTTAAAGATCAATTTGGCGAAAGCGGCAAGCCTGATGATTTATTAAAAAAATATGGGCTTTCTCAGAGTAGTATAGTCGAGGCAGCACAAAGAGTTCTCAAACGAAAAAAATGAAAAACATAGCACTCTTAGCGGGAGGTAATTCTGGAGAGAGAGAGGTGTCAATTAAAAGCGCTCAACATATTCTTGAGCATATAGATACTCAGAAATATACCCCCTTTTTTTTAGTGTTAACTGAAAAAAAAATAGTGTATACGGATCTTGAAAGTCAAAAAGACTATCCGCTTGATCTTAATACCTTTTCACTATGTATTGAAAAACAAACCATTGTCTTTGATTTTGTATTTAATATGATACATGGTACGCCCGGTGAGGATGGTTTAATTTCTGGATATATTGAGTTTTTAGGCATCCCACATAGCACTTGCCTTTCTAATATATTGGCACTTACATTTGACAAAGAGATGTGTAAGAAAGCCCTCTTTGACTTTTCAGGACTTAATTTCGCAAAATCCTTATGTATTAAAAATAAAGCGCAATTGCCTGATAAAGATACATTTCCCTTGAGTTTTCCCGTATTTGTTAAACCCTCTCAGGGTGGATCTAGTGTGGGGATGTCAAAAGTATATACCTATAAGGCGCTTTCAGAAGCTTATGACAAAGCCTATAAAGAGTTTCCGTCTGTTTTAATAGAAGAATTTATCGAAGGAACAGAAGTCACTTGTGGGGTCTTTAAAAATAATAAAAATATACAAGCTTTAGGCGTTACTGAAATCGAACATTCCTCTGATTTTTTTGATTATGCGGCTAAATATGAGTCTAAGTCAACAAATGAAATTACACCTGCTCGTATTTCACAAGAGGCGCTTATCAGATGTAAAAGATTAAGTGTCGATATTTATAAAGCACTTTCGTGTAAGGGGTGTATTCGAATTGACTATATTTTAAACGATAAAGCTTTTTATTTTATTGAGCTTAATACCATTCCTGGGATGTCTAAAGAAAGCATTGTGCCTAAACAGATTAAAGCGGCAGGGCTTTCAATATCTCAGTTCATACACCTTATCATTGAAAATGCCTCTTGAAGTAGGTAGGTTATAGATTTTTAAGCACAAAAGCGGTCATTTTTTTATACAAATCGTATCGTGTATTTCCGCCATAAATACCATGGTTTTTATTCGGATACATGTAAAAACGATACTCTTTTTCTTCTTGGTTGAGTTGATTGACCAATTCAACAGCATTTTGAAAATGTACATTATCATCTGCTACGCCATGAACGAGCATGAATTTTCCCTTTAATTTTCCAGCGTGTATCAAAGGCGCAAATGCATCATATCCTTCTTTGTTTTCTTTTTGGGTTCGCATATACCGCTCTGTGTAAATAGAGTCGTAAAATTTCCAGTGCGTAACAGGTGCTACGGAAATCCCCATTTTAAAGATATCAGAAGCGGTAAACAAACACAATGACGACATATATCCCCCATAACTCCATCCCCAAATGCCAATGCGATCTTTATCTATATATGAAAGCCCCCCTAGATACTTTGCTGCAGAAATTTGATCTTGGCTTTCAATTTTTCCTAGATTTAAGTAGGTGCATTTTTTAAATTCTGCACCTCTAGCACCTGTGCCACGATTGTCTACAGATGCAACAATGTAGCCTTGTTGTGCCAAATGTTGAGCCCATAAGTATCCGCTGCCTCCCCAACTGTCTGTTACGGTTTGTGATCCAGGACCGCCATATACATAAAGTAAAAGCGGATATTGTTTGGATTTGTCAAAATTTGGAGGTAAAATCATATACCCATTTAAGGTAATTCCTTCCGGCGTTTTAAAATCAAAAAATTGATGTTCGCCAAGATTTAGGGCATCTAGTTTTTGCGATAAGGCACTATTGTCTTCTAAAACTTCACCTTGCTTTTCAAAAGTCTTTTTAAGCGTAATCACTGAAGGTTTACCACTTGCTGAGTAGTTGTCTATATAATAATTATGACCTTTGGCAAAAGAAATAGTATGCGTTCCTTTTTTATGGGTTAAACGTATTTTTTCTTTACCTTCTATTTCTTGGGCATACAAATGACGCTCTAAAGGAGACACTTCCGAAGAGGTGTAGTATACATAGCCTTTGTCTTGATCAATGCCCAGCATTTGATCAACATCATATTTGCCATCACTCAAAGGTCTAATTAACTTGCCCTGGAAGTCGTATAAGTAAATATGATTATAGCCCGTTGTTTCAGAGGTCCAAACAAACTGAGGTTTGTCTTTGAAAAAGACAAGATTATCGTGCACATCAATATAGGTGTCAGATTCTTCAGTAAACACTTTTTTCGCCTTTTTGCTTTGAAGATTTAAAAGGTAGAAGTGTAATTTGTTTTGATGACGGTTCAAGGTTTGAACACTCAATTGACCATCCGGAGTAAATTGTATACGCGGAATATATTCATAAGGCTCTTGAATAGAAAGTTGGTCATCTGTTTTATGTGTCAAATCATAACAATGTAGCGTTACTTTTGAATTGTCTTCACCCACTTTAGGATATTTGAAGCTGTAGTCTTCTGGATATACCTCAGAGGTGTAATAATTCATAGAAAAGGTCCGTACGGCAGATTCATCAAATTTGTAATACACAATTTTATCTTCAACAGAAGACCAATGATAGCCTTGATGAAAAGAAAATTCTTCTTCATATACCCAATCAGGCATGCCATTGATAATGGTGTTTTTTTCTCCATCTTTTGTAATGCTGAATTCTTGATCTGCCTTTAGGTCGGTATAATAAAGGTTATTGTTTTTCACATAGGCTACTTTATCGCTCTTATAATTAAAACGGGCCAGAGATACCGCATTTCCGTTCGATACCGCTTGCACCTTTTTGGTCTCTATGGTATAGATTGATACCGTATAGGTCGAAGAATGTCTATATATGGGGGTGATGTTGTGTTTTAAAATTATTTTTTTTTCGTCTTTAGAGAACTGGTAATCTTCGACCCCTTTGAGATTTGCTATTTGACTGTTAAAAAGAGTATCCACAGCTTTCGAGCTGGCAAAGCTATATTTGACAATACACGTACGCAAACCCTCTTTTTCTAATCGGGTAAAATGCTCACCATCATTCATGGCATTAAAAGAGGCAACCCCTTTAGAAGAGTATGCGTAACTCAGCCAAAGATTTGAAAGTTGAATATTTTGGCTCTTTAAGCCGCTTGTTATAGTTAAAAAAGAAAGAATAAAAACGATCTTATGCATAACCAATATAATTTTCTGGAGTTATTTTTTTGAGTTCTTTTTTTAGGTGAGGAGGGATGTTTAACGACTCGATAAAAGCATCAATAGTGCCTTGATCAATATGGGTGTTTTTACGGGTCAGTTCTTTTAGTTTTTCGTATGGATTTTTAATGCCTTCTCGCCTGAGAATAGTCTGTATAGCCTCTGCAACAACCAAGTGATTATTTAAAAGGTCGGACTTTATTTTCTTGCGGTTAATCTGAAGCTTTTCAATCCCCTTGATAAGGGATAGATAGGCTATGATGCTGTGCGCGAACGGAACCCCCACATTTCTTAAAACGGTAGAGTCGGTTAAGTCTCTTTGGAGTCTTGATACAGGCAGTTTTTCAGAGAGATGATGAAACAGAGCATTAGCCAAGCCAATATTGCCTTCGGCATTTTCAAAATCTATGGGGTTTACTTTGTGTGGCATAGCCGAAGAACCCACCTCATTTTTCTTGATTTTTTGTTTAAAATAATCTTGCGAAATATAGAGCCAAATGTCTTGTGCAAAATCTTTTAAGATCGTATTGATGCGGCTTTGTATGTGAAAAAGTTCGCACAGTCCGTCGTAATGCTCAATTTGCGTGGTGGTTTGCTGGCGTTTTAATTGGAGTTTTTTTAAAAAACGATCCATAGCTTTAGGCCAATTTATGTTAGGATAAGCGACTTTGTGTGCGTTAAGATTACCTGTGGCACCGCCAAATTTACCACTAAATGTATACGTGTCTAATAAAGATTTTTGAATCGTTAAGCGCTCTATGAATACCTGAATTTCTTTTGCAAGAGAGGTAGGTGAGGCGGGTTGGCCATGTGTGCGGGCTAATAGCGGGATGTTTTGAGCCTTTTTTTTAAGCCCTTTAAGTGTTTTTAAAAGATGGTTTAAATGCGGAGAGATGCAATGTGTTAAAGCCTCTTTTATCATCAAAGGAAAAGCAGTATTATTAATGTCTTGAGAGGTTAGCCCAAAGTGTATAAATTCTTTGTAGGCACTAAGATTTAGTTTGGTCAAATGATCCTTAATAAAGTATTCAACCGCTTTTACGTCATGGTTGGTTTTCGCTTCGATACGCTTGATTTTCTGAGCGTCTTTAAGCGTAAATTTTTTGTAGAGATCCTGTAAAGCATCTTTCTTTTTTTTTGAAATCTTTATACTAAGTGCAGGTAAGGTAGATAAAAATAAAAAGTATTCAATTTCAACATATACTCTGTATTTAAAAAGGGCATATTCTGAAACATACTCTTTAAGTAGGCTGCTTTTTGCAGCGTATCTTCCATCTATTGGGCTTATTGCTGTTAAACTCATCGGCTCGGCAAAGGTCAGTTTTTTTGGTCAAAAGGCCTGAATAATTGGTTTAGAAATAAAATATCTAAAGGTTTTGTTTTTTCTTATTTAAAAAACATGTAATTTTGCCCATCTAAAAATCGATTGAGATGAACCCAATTCTTAAAGAAATTCAGTCTGAGATGTCTCCTGTTACTACAAATGTAGATTTTAAATCTGGAGATACAGTTACGGTAAGTTATAAGATTAGAGAAGGCGAAAAAGAAAGAATACAGCAGTTTCAGGGTGTGGTGCTTCAAAGAAGAGGTTCTGGCAGTGGAGAAACATTTACTGTAAGAAAAATTTCAAGCGGAATTGGTGTAGAGCGAATTTTTCCAATAGCATCTCCATTTATTGATAAAATCGAAGTGAACAAAAGAGGTGTGGTAAGGCGTGCGCGCATATTCTATCAGCGCGAGCTTACAGGTAAAGCAGCTCGAATTAAAGAGAAAAAAGTTGTTTCAAAGAAGTAAACTCTTCTTATGATGCGCAATTATCTACTTTGTTCCTTAGTACTTTGTGGCCTAATGTTTATGACATCATGTACAGATTCTTGTGCTGATATTGTATGTGAAAATGGTGCTGTTTGTGAATCTGGCTCTTGTCAGTGCAAAGACGGATACAGTGGTGATGATTGTTCTATAGAGTCAAGAGAAGATTATTTAGGAACGTATTTTTACACTCAAATAGATTTGTCTTGTGCCAATAACTACAATGAGACTATTTCAGAATCAAGCTTTTTTGAAGTTAAAAAGTCAAATACTTCAGTCAACAAAATTATCATAGAGCAGGGCAACGTATCATTTGAGGCTACCCTAGAAGAGAATAAGTTTGAAGGGCCTACTTTTACAGTGTCTTCCACAAACGGATCCGTCCAGAAAACACCTTCTGGTTCTTTTTTTAATGATAAGCTCTTTATGACCTATCAGACGGTCGAGCAAATTGCAGGCACACAAGTGAATTGTACCGAAGAAATCGAGGCAAAGTAGAACACGCATATTTCTTTTGTTTTTCTGTAAAACTTTGTTGAGTTTTACAGCCTCAGTGTTTATCCTTTAGTAAAAAGAAGACTCAACTACAGATTGATTATGTTTTTAATTTTTGATACAGAGACAACCGGATTGCCTAAAAACTTTAAGGCTCCTGTTTCTGATTCCGAAAATTGGCCAAGACTAGTGCAGTTAGCCTGGCAATTGCATGACCAAAAGGGTGAACTTATTGAGGTTAAGAATTTTATTGTGAAACCAGAGGGGTTTAGCATCCCCTATAACGCAGAAAAAATTCATGGCATTTCTACTCAAACAGCTCTTTCTAAAGGGGTAGAATTGTCTTTTGTATTGCAAGAATTTGAGAAGGCTCTCAAAAAAACAAGCTTTTTGGTTGGGCACAATGTGACTTTTGATATCAATATTTGTGGGGCAGAATTTTACCGCACCTCTCAAACAAATAAACTTGAAGGGTATAGTCTTTTAGACACTATGCCTTTATCTGTCGATTATTGTAAACTTCCTGGAGGTAGGCGAGGCGGATATAAATGGCCAAATTTAACCGAGCTGCACCAAAGCTTATTTTCACAAAGTTTTGATCTTGCACATAACGCATCAGCTGATGTAGAAGCTACAGCACGTTGTTTTTTAGAGCTAATAAGACTAGAAGTTATCCCCCCAGAAAAACTGAATTTTTCATTACAAGATTTAAAGGTATTTCAAGAGCAAAATCCAACTCAAATTCAGGCCTTAGGTTTAGAAATTGAACCCTATCAAAAAGATCAGTCACCACAAGATGTCGCTATTCAGACCAAAGAGGTAAAAGAGTTCAGTAACGATGCTCAACCGATTGAGAACAGCGCAGCCAATAATAAGGTGAGTGAGTTTGTGCATTTACATGGCCATTCTCAGTTTTCTGTTCTTCAAAGTACGGCTTCAGTCCAAGGTATCGTGGATGCGGCTGTTTCATTTGGGATGTCTGCTGTAGCAATGTCAGATTTAGGCAACATGTATGGAGCCTTTAAGTTTGTGGATTATGCACATAAAAAGAAGATTAAGCCTATTGTAGCTTGTGAATTTTATATAGCAGATGATCATTCGAACAAGAACGTTAAAGATCATCAGATACAAGAGGTATTTATTGCCAAAAATTTCAAGGGATATCAAAACCTGTCGAAACTATGCTCTTTTTCGCATACCGAAGGGTTTTATTATGTTCCCAGAATAGATAAAAAACTTATTACCGATTATAAAGAAGGCATTATGGTTTTGTCTGGTAATCCAAAAGGAGCCATTGCCCATCAATTACTCAATTTTGGTGAAGAAAAGGCCTTAGAAGAATGGCGTTGGTGGAAAGCGCATTTTGGCGATGATTTTTATGTTGAGCTTTCTAACCATGGCTTAGAGCAAGAGGATGTTGTAAATACGTTTTTTAAAACGCATGCACCAAAAGAAAACACCAAGTGCATTGCAGCGAATAATTATTTTTACATTCAACAAGAGGATGCTGAAGCGCATGATATTTTACTCTGTGTAAAAGATGGTGAAAAAAAGAGCACACCCATTGGTAAAGGAAGAGATTACAGATACGGATTTCCAAACAATGAGTTCTATTTCAAATCGCCTGATCAAATGCATGAGCTTTTTAAGGATTACCCTGAGGCCCTGCAAAATATTCCTGAATTAGTCAGTAAGGTTGAATACTATCCTTTACACAGAGATGTATTGCTGCCTAAGTTTGATATTCCTTCAGAATTTTCATCTGAAGATGCCTATTTAAGGCACTTGACGTATAAGGGGGCTGAAAAACGCTATGGTGATTTATCTGATCAGATTAAAGAGCGCATAGATTTTGAGTTAGAGACGATTCAAAAAACTGGATATCCGGGTTATTTTTTGATTGTTCAGGATTTTACGAACAAAGCTAAAGAGTTAGGGGTTTCTGTCGGCCCCGGAAGGGGTTCTGCGGCTGGTTCAGTGGTGGCCTATTGTACAGGCATTACAAATGTTGACCCAATTAAGTATGCTTTGCTTTTTGAGCGTTTTCTTAATCCAGATCGTGTGTCATTACCAGATATTGACATTGATTTTGATGACATAGGGCGCTCAAAAATAATGCAATATGTCATAGACAAATACGGAAAAAATCAGGTTGCCCAAATAATCACATATGGCTCCATGGCAGCCAAGTCTTCTATTAGAGATGCGGGCAGGGTATTAGAATTGCCTTTGCAAGACACTGATCGATTGGCAAAATTAGTGCCAGATACGCCTGGTATTTCTTTAACAAAAGCCTTTAAAGAGATCAAAGAACTCAGAGATATTAAAGACAAGAGCGAAGGCTTAGAATCAGAGGTGTTAAAGCAAGCGCAAGTGATTGAAGGCTCTTTAAGAAATACAGGCATACATGCCTGTGGAGTTATTATTACGCCCACAGACATGTCTGATCTGATTCCAGTTACTACCTCTAAAGATTCAGATCTTTTGGCCACACAATACGATAACAGTGTGGTTGAATCAGCGGGGCTTTTAAAGATGGATTTTTTAGGCCTGAAAACACTGAGTGTCATCAATAAAACAGTCGAAATTGTCAAAGGAAGAACGGGTGTGCTGTTAGACCCAGATCAATTTCCGCTCGACGATCCAAAAACCTTTGCGCTCTACCAAAAAGGCAGCACTAACGGAACTTTTCAGTTCGAATCTGCAGGAATGCAGAGGTATTTAAAGCAATTAAAGCCAGATACCTTTGAGGATTTAATTGCGATGAATGCACTTTATAGGCCTGGTCCTTTAGAGTATATTCCGAATTTTATTGCCAGAAAACATGGCAAAGAACCTATTGAATATGATTTGCCTGAAATGGAAGAATTCCTTTCAGGAACTTATGGCATAACCGTTTACCAAGAGCAGGTGATGTTGCTTTCTCAAAAACTTGCCGGATTTTCTAAAGGGGATGCAGATCTTCTAAGAAAAGCCATGGGTAAAAAGATCAAGGCATTGCTTGATAAGTTAAAACCAAAATTTATTGACGGATGTTTACACAATGGTCATCCCCAAAAAATAGCCGAAAAGATATGGAAGGATTGGGAAGCTTTTGCAGCCTATGCCTTTAATAAATCACATTCGACCTGTTATTCTGTTATTGCCTTTCAGACTGCATATTTAAAAGCAAATTACCCTGAAGAATATATGGCTGCTGTATTGACAAACAATATGAGCGACATCAAAAAAGTGACCTTCTTTATGGAAGAGTGCAAACGTATGGGAATAGAGGTTTTAGGACCAGACATTAATGAAAGTTATCTTGGGTTTTCAGTCAATAAAAAAAATCAGGTGCGTTTTGGTTTGGGCGCCATTAAAGGTGTTGGTCATGCTGCTGTTTTTGATATTATCAGCCAACGAAAGCAAAATGGAAGTTTTAACTCTGTGTTTGATTTAGTAGAACGTGTAGACTTAAGAGCAGTTAATAAAAAGACCATTGAAAGCCTAGTGTTAAGCGGAGCATTTGATTTATTTGGACACACGCGCTCTGTCTATTTTTCAACTACAGATCAAAACGATCAAATATGGGTTGAGAAAGTCATAAAATATGGTCAAAAAATCCAAAAAGAGAAAAACTCCGCTCAGGTTTCTCTTTTTGACCAAGGTGGGCAAACAAATTCTCAAGACTATGTAGATCAAAGTTTTCCTAATGCCAAACCCTGGTCATCACTTGAGCAGCTTCAAAAAGAAAGAGAAGTGGTAGGCGTTTATCTTTCGGGACATCCTTTAGATCAATATAAAATTGAGTTTCAAAATTTTTGTTCTGTCACTATTCACGCGCTTAATCAAAATTTAGAAACATTTCAAGATAAAGAGGTGTGTTTTGCCGGAATCGTAACCCAAGCACAACACCGAACATCTAAAAACGGGAATCCTTACGGAACCTTTACAATTGAAGGGTACAAAGGCGCTCTACAGATTATGTTGTTTTCAGAAGATTATGTGCAGCATAAAAATTATATGAATCAAGGCTGGTTTTTATTTGTGACCGCAAAAGTTCAAAAGCGCCGTTACAGAGAAAATGAGTTAGAGGTTAAAGTATTGCGTATTGAACTATTACAAAGCATACGCGAGAAATTAACTTCTGAGATCCATTTAAAAATAAATCCAAAAAGTATTCAAAAAGAATACATAGAACAGTTGTCTACGGCCATTAACACATCCTCTGGTCAAACAACACTTAAGTGCCTTGTGTCTGATGTAGATTCTGATACGCAGGTACAGTTTTATGCGCAAAAAAACCGTATTAAACCTACTAATACATTTTTAGAAGAGCTCTCTAGGTTAGAGATTCCTTATAGGTTAATCAAAAAGAGATAGAAATCTGAGATCTTTCAAAAATAAATGCCTTAAAAAGTTTTTATTGTTATGAATAAAGTCTAATTTTGCAAGCCAAAACGTATTGAACTGTGGATACAATAAGTTATAAGACCTTATCTTCAAATAAGGAAAATGCCGAAAAGAAGTGGCTCATAATAGACGCTAAAGATCAAGTTTTAGGTCGTTTGAGTGCCAATGTCGCTTACCTTTTAAGAGGAAAGCATAAAGTGAATTTCACACCGCATGCAGATTGCGGCGATTATGTAGTTGTGCTCAATGCCGATAAAGTAAAACTTACGGGTAACAAGCTGACCGATAAGAGATATTTATCACATACTACCTATCCTGGAGGGCAAAGAGAAACCAATCCGCTGAGAATTCTAGAAAGCAAAAATCCTGAAAAATTAGTAGAAAAGTCTATTAAAGGCATGTTGCCAAAAAATAGATTGGGTAGAGCGATCTACAGCAATGTATATGTGTATGCATCTGATGTTCATCCACACCAAGCTCAGAATCCACAAAAAATTGAATTAAAAGATATTAAGTCTTAATTAATATGAGTATCGTTAACGTATCTGGAAGAAGAAAAAAATCGGTAGCTAGAGTTTACCTAAAGAAAGGAAAAGGTGAAATTACCGTGAATAAAAAACAACACGAAGATTATTTTGCAACGGATCTCTTGTTGCATAAGGTCACTCAACCATTTCGGTTAACAGACACTGTCGGCAAGTATGATGTTATGGTGAATGTGAATGGTGGCGGTGTTAACGGCCAAGCAGAAGCTGTTCGTTTAGCAATATCTAAAGCACTCGTCGAGATTAATGAAGAGTATAAGCCTTTACTTAAAGTAGAAGGTTTAATGAGAAGAGATCCAAGAATGGTTGAACGAAAAAAACCAGGGCAGAAGAAAGCCCGAAAGAAATTTCAATTTAGTAAGCGATAATTTTTTACCTGTATGTCTAAAGAAGTTAATATTGAAAATTTACTCAACGCGGGTGTTCATTTCGGACATTTAACGCGAAAGTGGCACCCTAATATGGCTCCGTATATTTTTATGGAGAAAAACAACATCCATATTATTGATCTAAATAAAACTGCAGCTAAACTTAGAGAGTCTGCATCTGCCATGAAGCAAATTGCTAAGTCAGGTAAGAAGATTTTATTTGTTGCTACAAAGAAGCAAGCTAAAAAGATTCTAGAAGAAAAAGCCAAGTCTGTTAACATGCCTTATGTTACAGAAAGATGGACTGGAGGGATGCTCACAAATTTTTCTACGGTTAGAAAGTCTGTGAAAAAAATGTCTCAGATCGATAGAATGTCAACCGATGGCACCTTTGATCATATGTCTAAGAGAGAGCGTTTGATGGTCTCTAGGCAACGTGCTAAATTAGAGCGTGATTTCGGTAGCATTGCAGATATGAAACGATTGCCTTCTGCTATATTTATTATTGATATTAAAAAAGAGCATATTTCAGTATCAGAAGCTAAGAAGTTGAATATTCCAACGTTTGCTATGGTTGATACAAATTCTAATCCTAATGAGGTTGACTTTGTAATACCATCAAATGATGATGCGTCTAAGTCAATTGAAGTAGTCTTAGATTATATTACTAAAGCTATTGCTGAAGGATTAGACGAAAGACAAACTGAAAAAACATCTGCGCCAAAAAAGACGGCTAAAGAGCAGAAGCCAGAAGAGGTGAAAGCCAGCGAAGAAGAAAAGCCTAAATCTGTCGCTAAGAAAAAAGAAGCGGTAAAAGCAGAAGAAAAACCTAAAGCAAAGGCTGCGCCCAAAAAAGAAGCTGAAAAGAAGACTAAAAAAACAGCAGTGAAGAAGACAGCTGCCAAGAAAACAGCTAATGCAGCTGATGACTTGAAAAAAATAGAAGGTATAGGCCCTAAAATTGCTGAAGTACTTTCAGGTTCTGGTATAGCAACATTTAATGATTTAGCTTTGGCTAAGCCAGAAGCTATTACAGAAATCCTTTTGGCTGCAAGTAGCAGATACAAAATGCATGATCCTACCACATGGCCAAAACAAGCAAAATTAGCTGCTGATGGTAAGTGGGATGAGCTTCAAAAGCTTCAAGACGAATTAGACGGAGGTAAAAAAGCAAAAAAATAATTTTTAAAAAACACGAATCATGAAAATTACAGCATCTGATATTAATGCACTCAGAAAAATTACTGGTGCAGGTATGATGGATTGCAAAAAAGCACTTGAAGAAGCTGCTGGAGATCACGATAAGGCGATTGAGTACTTAAGAAAAAAAGGCCAAAAAATGGCTGCTAAAAGATCTGACCGAGATGCTGCTGAAGGTGTGGTTATTGCAAAGTCTACTTCTGATAACTCTACCGGAGTGATCATTTGCTTAAACTGTGAAACAGATTTTGTGGCCAAGAACGATGACTTCGTTTCATTTGCCGATAAAATTGCACAAATAGCGCTTGATCATCAACCTGAAAACCTAGAAGCACTAAAAGGCTTAGATTTTGAGGCAGGAGTTTCTATAGCAGATAAAATCTTAGAAAATATTGCCAAAATTGGAGAGAAGCTTGAATTAAAAGGGTACGAACTTATCAAGGCTGATTCTGTGTATGCATACATCCACCCAGGAAATCAAGTAGGTTCATTAGTAGGTGTTAATAAGTCAGACGATAAAGCTAAAGAAGTAGCGAAAGACTTAGCTCTTCAGGTTGCAGCAATGGCTCCTATAGCACTTGACAAAGACGGTGTCCCGACAGACGTTGTTGAAAAAGAAATCGAAATCGGAAAAGAACAAGCCAGAGCAGAAGGTAAGCCAGAGCAGATTCTAGAAAAAATTGCAATGGGTAAACTCAATAAGTTTTACTCTGAAGTTACGCTTTTAAATCAAGCATTCATCAATGATGGTAAAAAGTCAGTCAGACAATATCTATCCGAAATAGATTCTGATTTAAGCATAGAAGCTTTTAAACGATTTTCACTGTCTTAAAAACTTAAAGCCCCAAATTGGGGCTTTTTTTTTGACTAATCATAGAATAAAAAGTATTTTCACAGTCATATGTACAAAAGAGTTTTATTGAAATTAAGTGGTGAGGCTTTAATGGGTAATAAAGGCTTTGGAATTGATCATAATCGTTTAATGGATTATGCCAAAGAGATTAAAACTGTTCATGATAAAGGCATAGAGATTGCTTTAGTTGTGGGGGGAGGTAATATTTTTAGAGGCATTCAGGGCGAAGAAGGTGGTATAGATCGCGTACAAGGCGATTATATGGGTATGCTTGCCACTGTAATTAATAGTATGGCTATTCAGTCAGCACTTGAGAAAATTGGCGTGTACACAAGGCTTCTTACCGCCATAAAAATGGAAGAAATCGCTGAGCCATTCATTACCCGAAGAGCGGTAAGACACTTAGAAAAGGGTAGGGTGGTTATTTTTGGTGCGGGTACTGGTAACCCTTATTTTACTACCGATACAGCCGCTACACTCAGAGCTATTGAAATTAAATCAGATGTAATACTCAAAGGCACACGGGTCGATGGTATTTACTCTGCTGATCCAGAAAAAGATAAAACGGCTCAAAAGTTTGATAAACTAAGTTTTGAAGACGTATTTACACAAAACTTAAAAGTGATGGATATGACCGCTTTTACGCTGTGTAAAGAGAATAATCTACCTATTGTGGTATTTGATATGAACACCTCTGGTAATCTTTTGAAAGTTGTAGATGGCCAGAGCATTGGTACGCTAGTTGAAGTCTAAGCAAGATTTTTTTGTACCTTTATTTAAACCTTAACGATCATGCAAGAAGATGTTCAACTCATATTAGAGATGGCCGAAGACTCAATGAAAGATTCGATGTCACATCTCGAGACAGAGCTTACAAAGATTAGAGCAGGTAAAGCTACACCCTCAATGTTAGATACAGTTCGTGTTGAGTATTACGGAGGGATGGTGCCTCTCTCACAAGTCGCCACCGTTGGAACGCTTGATTCAAGAACCATCACTATTAAACCCTGGGAAAAGGATTCTATAGAGCTGATTGAAAGGGGGATTATTAATTCTAATCTAGGATTTGCTCCTCAAAATAACGGTGAATCTGTGATGATCTCGGTACCTCCATTGACTGAAGAACGCAGAGTTCAGTTGGTTAAACAAGCAAAATCTGTAGGTGAAAATGCTAAAGTAAGTATCCGGAGTGCGCGTAAAGAGGCTAATGATTCCATTAAAAAAATGCAAAAAGACGGATTAGCAGACGATAATGCTAAAGACGCTGAATCTAGTATTCAAAAGCTTACTGATCAGTATATTTCTACTATTGACGCTGTTGTGTCAAATAAAGAAAAAGATGTTATGACTGTTTAAAATTAGGTCGGTCCGTTAAGCAGTATTCCAGATTTGTGAGCCTTCTGAGCAGTTTTTACAGATGTCTATGGACGCTCTGTTGGTAAATAAAGAATTTCTAAACTTCATATACTTTTTAGAGGCATGAATATCTTTAAAAGAATGTGTCTGAATATTTCCCATTACAAATTGAGCATCTTTATCAAAACAGCAGGGTATGACATTTCCATTCCATGTAAATACGCATGAACTCCATAATTTCCAGCAAGAATTATCAAGTTTATTTTTTAAGGCGAATGTGCCATCTTTTTTCTTGAAATATCTTGAGTAATTTAGATTTTTAGGCATTAGAGGATTGCCGTTTTTATAGTCATAAAATTGAGCTGTTTTAAATACAATAGAATTAACGCCTAATGTTTTAGCAAGTTTCTTGGCGCCTTGAATTTGATGTTCGTTGGTGCTTACTACTAAAAATTGGAATACAATATATGGGGTTTTAGACTTTACTTTTTCTTTTGCTTCTACTAAATGTTTTGTGCCCTTTATGACGTCTTGAAGAGTGCCGTTTTTTCGGTAAGATTCATACACCTCTTGAGTAGTACCGTCAATAGAAATAATAATACGATCTAAGCCACTTTTAATGGTTTGTTCTGCTTTTTTTGGTGTTAAAAAATGAGCATTGGTAGAAGTGCTAGTATAAATACCGCTTTTGGTGGCATAAGAGATCATATTCAAAAACTCAGGATGAATATAGGGTTCGCCTTGAAAATAAAAGGTCAGGTAAGACGTTGTTTTTTTTATTTGGTCAATAATTTTTTTGTAGGTTATTTCCTTGATACTGCCTGTTGGTCTAGTAAAACTTTTTAATCCGCTGGGGCATTCAGGACACCCTAAGTTACAGGCAGTGGTTGGTTCAATGCCAACGCTAAAAGGCAAAGGGCTAAAAAGCGGTTTGCCAATAAATTTACTCATCCAATACGTGAGATAGACCCAGAAAATATGTATCACCTTGGTAAAGGTGAGTTTTCTAAATAACTGAAGATTATCATGTAATTTGCCAGGCAATGTCTAAATTTAGTGATCAGATATTAAAAGCAGATAAATTTAAGTAAAAAGACCACAGTTTGTCAGAAAAAGAAAAAATATATGCCTTGCTTACCAGAGTCTGTGATCCTGAGATACCGGTCTTGAATATTTTAGATTTAGGTGTGGTTAGAAATGTTGAGGTGTCTGAAAAAGAGGTTGAAATAACCATTACGCCAACCTATTCTGGCTGTCCCGCAATGGACACTATTGAGAAAGATATTCAAATGGTATTAAATGATTCTGGGTATCAAAGCGTGAGCGTGATACACTCCATTGAAGAATCATGGACCACAGATTGGATGAGCGAGCAGGGTAAAAAAAAATTAGAAGCCTACGGCATCGCTCCACCAGATCGTAAGAAGCAGAGCAAAAAAGAATGGCTATCCCCCCAAAATATAAAATGCCCAAGATGCAAATCCACAGATACTAAGATGGTTTCATTTTTTGGAAGTACGGCCTGCAAATCACTTTACAAGTGTGAAGATTGTTTAGAACCCTTTGATTATTTTAAGTGTATCTAAGTGATGTGTATTTATTTCTAAAAGTAGAGGCTTAATTGGTTGTCAAAAGACTCCATCCATGAATAGATTTTTTGTCCTAAAATGGACTGTTGAATCTCTTTTGATTTTTGCTCAAATGCTTGGTATTTGGATGATTTTCTTGAGTAATTGAAATCAAACTCTCTAGAATTAACTTGATACGCTAAAAGACAAAATCCAATAAAAAATGCACCTAGAACAGGCTTAAATATTTTGGTCTTTGCAATAGAAGAACAAAGCAGAAAAATAACGTTCAATAAAAAAACGGCTAGAGCAATTAAAAATAAGTCATAATTATTCCACCACCATATTTTACCCCAGCCGCCAACATATGTTTCTGAAGGAAAAAACAAATTTACGCCTCCCCAATTTCCTGCTGGCGTTGGCATGTCTTCCCATAAATGAATCAAAAAGCCTAGGAAAAACCCGGCATAACTTAGTAATGCTATTTTAGAAGGTCTAGTTTTTCGAAATAAAGAACTAAGTAAAACGCCTCCCAAGACAATGAGCAAAGCTGCCGTTGCAGAATGCATAAATGCATGATGAGAATACCAAAATTTCTCAGAATAAATAACTCTTCCTGAATGCTCTAGGCCTAAGAAAGAACCAATGGTAGGGTCGAATTTTGACCATAAACTAATGGCATCTATATCGGGTAAGGCAGCTCCAAACCCTGAGACAAAAATAAGTTTAGCTCTAGTCCAAAGACCTTTAGGGGCTACTGATGCTATGACAGTTCCAATAGCTAAACCTGAAGCTGTATGTGTGAGAATGTCCATAATATAAAAATGCACATTATTTTTTTGGTCCTTATTTATAAATCCACATTAATCGATAGAATTCTTCGGGGCTCTGCCCCGGGGTAAAGGCGGAAAAGTTTGA